>JBFJVP010000048.1:0-11747 GCA_041624075.1 Thermoplasmatota archaeon
GAGGTCTTTCCATGGCACGCATGCACGCTCGCCGCCGAGGCTCGTCCGGTTCCAACCGTCCCATCCGTGATGAGGCTCCTTCCTGGGTAGCTGTTCTTCCCCGCGAAGTCGAAGCCAAGGTCATTGAGTTGGCCAAGGCCGGTGTCCAGCCCGCCGTGATCGGTGTGCAGCTTCGTGACAGCATGGGTGTTCCGGATGTCAAGCAGGTGACCGGCAAGAAGGTCACCGAGATCATCGCTGAGAACAACCTGTCCCCCAACGTGCCCCAGGACCTCAAGAACCTGATCAACCGCGCCATCAGCCTGATGGAGCACGTGCAGACCCACCGCAAGGACCTGCACAACCGCCGCGGCCTGGAGTTGATCGAGGCTCGCATTCGCCGCCTGGCCAAGTACTACAAGCGCACGGGTGCGATCCCTGCCGACTGGAAGTACACGCGCGCCGGCGCTCGGCTACTGGTGGACTAAGCCCGAAGGGCTTCGTCCACTGGATCGCGCTCCGCAAGGGGCGTGGGACGGTGGACTGAGCCCAAAGGACTTCGTCCACTTGGCTTCGCCCACGTCTTGGACGCCAGCCAGGCAGCTTCTCCTCTCCTCCTCGCTTCCTTTTCAAACTCCACCCTTGCCGAGCCAGCGATGAGCTTCCACGATGCTGCCGCACGCGCCGCCGCCGCCATCCAGGCTTTGCCGGCGGGCAGCAGGTGGTTTCTGGCCACCGATGTGGACGCCGACGGTTTGGCGGCAGCGGCGGTCATGTCCAAGGCGCTTCACCGGGCCGGGTACGCGTACACGGTTCGGGCCAGTCGCGACAAGAGCCTGGATGCCCTGATGGCAGTGGTCGAGCAGGATGTGGACGGGGTCATGTTCCTGGACAAGGCGTCGGGGCACGCAGATGTCTTGGCGGCCCGCGCCGGTGAACTGGGTCGCCGGGTGCTCATCATCGACCACCACAACCTTCCCAAGTCGCCCGTACCGGACGGTCCCGCGTTGATGGTGAATCCCCGCGCCGAGGGGCTCGATGGTAGCCAGGATGCCTGCGCCAGCACGACGGCCCTGGCCGTTGCACTGGCCCTGGGCGGGGACCGCAACCTGGACTTGGGCCCCAGTTCACTGGTGGGTGCAATTGGTGACTGGCAGCATGTGCGGGGCTGGCAGGGCTGGAACAGGCAGATCGTTGAGCGTTGTCTCGAGTCGGGCCACCTCGTTGAGAAACCGGCGCCCCGTCTGGGCGGTGGGCCCCTTGCGTCCGCCGTGGCACGGTACAAGCATGTTCCCGTGCCGGGCCTCACGGGGGACGTTGCGGGATCGGCTGCGTTTCTGGAGGGCCTGGGCTTCAATCCCGAGGACCCCATCGACAGCTTGGACGACGATGGGTTGACGCGCCTGATGAGCGTCCTGGTGGCCCGCCAACTGCTGGAGGGCGCCGAGACCGGGGACGTGCAACGCCTGGTCGGCGCATTGCAGGTTCACGCACACCTTCAATTGAGCCTGCGCGCCATCTTTGGCATCGTGGACGCGTGTGGCCGCGAAGGCCGCTCCGGCCTGGGGCTGGCGTTCCTGATGGGGGACCGAGAGGCAGCACGGGGCGCCCGAAGCGTCTACGCGGACTACCGCAGAGCCATTCGAAAGGGACTTGAGCGCCTGCAACGGGAGGGTACGACCCGCTTGGCCGCTTTGCAATGGGCGTGGACGGACCGCCCAGCCTACACGGGGATGGTGGCGGGCCTCGGCATCAATCACGTGCTTCAGGACGTCTCGGTGCCCGTGGTCATGCTGGCCAAGCGGGACGATGCTCTGGTGCAGATCAGCCACCGCGGCGAAGCCCACATGGTGGACGCCGGATTGGACTTGGGTGTGGCCGTGCAGGCGGCTGCACTGCAAGCCGGCGGGGAGGGCGGGGGCCACCCCGTTGCCGCCGGCGCCGTGATCCCCGAGGACCAAGTGGATGGCTACCTGGCCGCGCTGGACAAGGTTCTGCAGGAGCAGGGCTTCGCGCCGATGGCGGACAAGCCAGCCTAGGCGCAGTCTTCAAGGTCCAAGCCGCCGTGGCCGATCCATGAACCAGGGTCGGCTAAGCCTGGCGTTTGCAACGCCAGCATTGGCAAAAGAGGCCGCCGCAGCCCTTGCCCCCGACGACGCGGCAGCGCTTAGCCACCGAATCGAAGGATCCCACCTGATCCTGGAAGCCGCCGGCGACTCGTTCCTGGGCCTCCTGCGAACCCTCGACGACGCGCTCACATGCCTGCGCGTGCTGGAGGGCGCCGACCCAGAATCGGTGTCCCAGATGCGCCGAGATGATGGCTAGCCGGTCCCAGGCTTGGGGGTGCATGGCCGACAACTCCATTTCCCCGGCCTCTGTCGTTTGCTCCATGCGGCAAGCCATCATTGCTTCAACGCTCGTCTGCCTGCTTCTGGCAGGATGCACATCACCTGGTTCCAGTGGGACCGATTCGAGTGATTTGGCTGGCGCCGATTTGCCGCCGGAACTGGTGGTCGTCGAGCCCTTCGATGTCGCGTTTTCTGCATCGGACTGCCTGGAACTGGGCGTCGTCATCTTCGTCAGCCTGCAACACGCCCAGTCCCTGCTGCCTGAGGGCTTCGTCGCAGCCGACGCGCAAGACTTCCTTGGCACGCCTACACCGTTCAACCGGGCTGCGGTGTTCCTGACCGACACCCATTGCGCCCAGAGCAACCTCAGCGCGGATCCCCTGACGGAGGCGCTCATCGGCATCACCATCGAGGCTCCTGATTTGCCGGCGACCGGCGAAGCCACCGTGCACTTCTACCAATTGGCAGCCGGCACCCAAACGGGCAAGGTCGCAGAACTCCTGAGCCGCGTCAACTGGACCATCCAGGCCGATGAAATGACCGCAGCCCTCAGTTCCGGGCCCCTGCTGCAGGCGACCGGCTCCGTGAGCTTGAACGGCACGAAGGTGTACGACTTGGGCGTGACCAGTTCCCCCATGACGACCGCCTTTGGCGGCACCTACCGGTGGTGGCAGCAAACCCCGTACGGCGTCGGCTTGTTTGACTACACCCTCGAGGTGGACGGCTACCTGGGCCGTGCCACGTGCACCATTACGCCAGGAACACTGGCAGCCAAGGCAGCCGCCACGACCTCGTGCGCCACGGCTGAGGCCCTCGGAATCATTGCTGACGGGTTGGAATTCACCGGCGGCTTCCAGTGGCTTGGCCGGGTGTGAAGGCGCCTGCGGGGGGTCTGCGCGGCGGGCGCGGAACCGCCTTCGGGGCGCGCCTGCGCCTTTAGCCTAAGGCAACCGAATGAAGCCGTCCGAGAAGGCACCATCGTCGATGGCCAAGACGTAGGCGTCCGAACGAGTGGCGCCAACAATGTTCTGCGCGATGCTGCTGCTGGCCAGTTCGACGTAGCCACTGCCACCGTAGGCGGAGCCTGCGGAAGTCTGGGTGTACCAGATCGCGTGTCCCTCGGTGCCGGGCTGGTACTCGGTGAAGTCCCCGCTAAACTCGGCGGGAGCCGAGGCACCGCCAGCGATGCGGAACTCTCCAACGTCATCCATGTGGAACGCCAGATCCATGGCCAATCCAAACGGCGTCGACGTCCACGGGTCGAGACTCACGCTTCCAGCATGCACCGGCAGGCCGGCACCGGCCAGGAGATCCCGTCGCTCGGCATCGGGAACTAGGGTGTCCCACTTGTAGAAGGTCAAGCTCGCCTCGGGCCCGGTGGCATTGGCGGGGGCCTCCACACCGGTCCAGATGCTTGCGTACTCCATGTCTGGGACGCTCTGGTTGAGGCCCATGCCGGTTTCGCAACTGAAGGCCTCGATGCCCAGAATGGCTTCCATGCGCGGATCGGGGGGCAGCATGGCCCGGATGGGCTCCGGGACGGCCGCAGTGAAACCTTCGGGCAGGTGTTGTTGCACGGCGTCGGCTTCCACGGGTACGATCGCGATGGCCATCCGGCAACCCGACAGGCCCCAGGAGAGGTCGCTGCCGCTGGAGATGTCGAGGGGGGCGTCGATGTTGTTCTCGGGAGCGTCATCGTCGAGGCAGCCGGCAAAGACGGCCGCCATCAACAGAAGCGGAGTCAACCAAGCGGTTCGCATGGTCGCTCCATGTTGCACCGGCGACCATGAAGGTTTCGGCGCTTGCAACGCGCCGAGGACAGTCGTTAAAGGGGTTATCTGAGTGGGCGGCCCAGCCATGCTGGACATCAAGCTCCTGCGCGAAACACCCGAAGTGGTCAAGGCCGACTTGCGCAAGCGGGAGCGTGACCCGGGCGTCGTGGACATCTTGTTGGATCACGACCGCGCCTGGCGCGAGGGCTTGCAGAGGCTCAACGACCTGCGCTCAGAGCGCAACAAGGCGGCCAAGGCCATCAGCGAGGCCAAGAAGGCAGGTGGCGACGTGGCGGCGGCAGTTGCGTCGATGAAACAGGTGGCCGACGACATCAAGCGCCTTGAAGGCGAGGTAGAGGAGGCGGAGGCGGCGCGCGACGAATGCCTGCGGCGTCTGCCCAACCTGATGCACGAGTCGGTCCCGATCGGAGCCGACGACACCGAGAACGCACCCGTTCGCGTCTGGGGCGGCCAGCCGGTCCACGACTTTGCCGCCGTCAGTCACGTCGATCTGCTGGACAGCCTGGATCTGGCCGACGTGGAGCGCGCCGCTCGCGCCGCCGGCAGCCGGTTCGTGTACCTCAAGGGAGACCTGGTCCTGCTGGGCAAGGCGCTGGAATTCTTCGCCCTGTCCAAGCTGGCGGCGAAGGGCTTCACAGCCATTGAGCCCCCGTTCATGCTGCGCCGGCAAGCCATCGAGGGAGCCGTGGACCTGTCCGATTTCGAGGATGTCATCTACAAGGTGGAGGCCGGAGCCGGAGCCTCCAAGGACGACGCGCCCGAACTCTTCCTGATTGCCACCAGCGAACACCCCCTGGCGGCGCTCCACATGGGCGAGATCTTCGAGGACGCCCAACTGCCCCTCAAGTACGCCGGTGTAAGCCCATGCTTCCGGAAGGAAGCCGGGGCCCACGGGAAGGACCAGAAGGGCATCTTCCGTGTCCACCAGTTCAGCAAGGTGGAGCAATTCGTTTACTGCACGGCGGAGGACTCGTGGGACATCCACGAGGAGCTCATCGCCAACGCGGAGGAGATCTACAAGGAACTGGGCATCCCGTACCGCGTGGTCAACATCTGCACCGGGGACCTGGGCACCGTGGCCGCCAAGAAGTACGACATCGAGGCCTGGATGCCGGTGCAGGGCGCCTACCGCGAGGTTGTGTCTTGCTCCAACTGCACCGACTACCAGGCGCGCCGCTACAACACGCGCCACCGCAAGGCCCCGGGCGAGCCTACCAGCTTCGTGCACACCCTCAACTCAACCGCCGTCGCCGTGCAGCGCACCCTGGTGGCCATTCTGGAGAACTTCCAGAACCAAGATGGCAGCATCACCATCCCGGCAGTGCTCCGGCCCTACGTCGGGGGCAGGCAGCGCATCGAGCCGGCCGCCAGCGCGCCCGTGGATGACTCCGAAGCGCCCCTGGCCGCCCAGGGCTGAGGGCACGCAGCCTGCGGGTTGCCCCTGCAACGGCGAGCCAACCCTGGCAGGTGACAGCCGGCACCGGCAACTTCCTCCAGGCTCCGGGGATTAATTACCGGCATCGTTGGGTGAGCTTGGTCGGCCACGCCGATCAGAGGAAACACATGAACACCCAATGGATTGCTTACCTGTGCGTTGCCCTGCTGGCAGCGGTTCTCATCCCCGCCTCCCCGGCCGCAGCCGATGGAATTGACGGCGACTGCCGCGGTTACGATGCTTTTGGCTACTACATCTACAACCCCACCCCCGACGTGGGCGCTTTCCGGCTCGCCTGCCCCACGGCTAGCGCGGAGTGCGTGGAAGACGAGTACGGCGAAGTCTGCCGCGCCGGCGCCGGCGTGGTCTCCATTATCGGCGCGGGCTTCTGCCACCGCCCCCTGGGCCCCCTGCCGCCCCTGTTGGCCGCTGTGTGCGGCGGCGCCCTGGATACCGCAGGCAACGTGCTGGCCTTCACGGGCTGCACGGACACCGTTCCCATCGGCGACCACCGCATCATCCCTGGCGGCTTCACGCGGGTGCGCCAACACGACGACGGAACCATCGTGGTTGCGGCCACCTTCGACTGCGGCCAGCGCGAGGCCACCTGCACGTTCAAGCTCTTCCCCAGCGGCACCACGCAACAGGGTTGCAGCTAGAAATCCCACTTCCCCTCATCCCCTCTCGCCCCATCTCACCCCACCTCCACCTCGTTTTTTAGCAACGCCAACGGCAGGTCGAGGCGCAGCCGGCGGGCTGCGACGGCAACCCCGCGTTGGCGCCATGTTCTTACCTGCCACCCCCTTGGTCCCGTTGCAGGTGAACGTGTTGAGTGCACTCCAGCGCAGGCCGACCCGTCTTTTCCCCCATGCATACCGCGTGGGCGCCGTGTTGCTGTGTCTGCTGCTGATTCCGCCGCCCGCAGGGGCAACCAGTGCCGGCGGGGACTGCACGGGATGGGATGTCGACTCGACGCACATCGACTCCCCCATTCCCGAAACCGGCGTGCTTCGCCTGGTGTGCCCGTCGGCGCACGTTGAATGTGAAGAGGACGTGTGCCGGGTTGGCGCAGGCGTCATCTCGATCGTTGGCGCTTCCTTCTGCCGGCGCCCCATTGGGCCGCTGTCGCCTTCCGTGGCTGAGCCCTGCGGCGCCGTCATGGATGGCCTGGCCGCCATCATTGATGCGACGGGATGCAGCACCCGTACGCCCGTGGGCGATGAGTACTGGGAACCCGGCGTCTTCACGCGCGTGCGTGACGACGGCACCCTCATCTGGTCCCTGACGCTAAGTTGCGGAGGCCAGGATGCAACGTGTACGGTCCGAGCGCGACCCGAGGATCAGTACCTGCGCGGGTGCGTCTAGCCCCAGTTTGGTCAGGCCAGCCAAGCCAGCCAAGCCAGCCAATTCAGGCAAACCTTGCAAACCTGGCAAGCCTAGCCATTCACTTGGCCAATTCCGTGGGTGCCAGCGTCTGCGCCCCAGTGGTGCCGCCCGGCGGTCGTCGGGACTTGCCCGGGGATTTGCGCAACGGCAAGAGGGCTTGGTGAAAGGCAGCTGCGCTGTCGAACCGATGCTCGGGTTCGAAGGCTAGTGCGACCTCCAGTACCCGGGTTAGCTCCTCCGACGCGCCCGGCACGGGAAATCGTGGGCGGGTGGTCTGCAAGTGCCGCCGGATCTGGGAGTCGGACTTGCCTTGGAGCGCCACCGCAGGCGCGCCAGCCACCAGTTCATACAGGACGATGCCAACGGAGTAGATGTCCGAGCGGGCATCAACGCGCTCCCCTCGGGCCTGCTCGGGACTCATGTACGCCAAGGTTCCAGGCTGCACGCCCACCTGGGTCAGGCCCGCCGTGTCGTCGCCCGCCAGTCGTGCGATGCCAAGGTCTGCCACCTTGGCTCCTCCAGAGGCATTCATCAGGATGTTGGCCGGCTTGATGTCCCGGTGAACGATGCCCCGCTCGTGCAGCCGTGAGAGGCCCGCCAGGATGTCGCAGCCAATGGCGGCGGCGGTGCCGTCGGGAACCGGCCCTTGGGCCATGACCTTGGCCAAGGAGCCGCCAGTCAGGTACTCCAGAACGAGGATGGGGCAACCGCCCTCGTCAACCACGCCCAGAAGCCGAACCACGTTGGGGTCGTCGAGGCCCTCAAGGGCAGCAATCTCCCGGGCCAGGCGGATTCGCATGCCGGCATCATGGCGCTGCTGGGCGCGCAGTTCCTTCAACACCACGGTGCCGCCGCTTTGCAAGTCGGTGGCCTTGTGGATCACGCAGTGGCCTCCCTCACTGATCTGGCCGGCGGCCCGGTAGCGCCCCCCAATGACATCGCCTGTTTCCAGCACCCTGGACCTGCCTTGGTTGAGCAAGCGCGGCGACTGCGCAAGGGCAGCAACGAGGCCATGCTCGGCGGGCGTCACCCCAAGTTGTCGGCGCAGCTTGCGCAGCCAGGGGTCGGTTTCGGCGTTGGGCCCGACGGCAGCCAATGCTGCTCCGTAAACTTCCAGTCGACGCACGTCGCGGACCTCCTGCCGCGTGGGGCGATCCAGGACCCGGTTGACCCCCTGACGCGTCACGCGCACAGATGGTAGCATGGCGGCAACGACGCCGACGCTGGCCGCCGCCCCCAGGGCGGGTTGGCTGGCGAGGGTGCCGCCTTTCAGGCTCCAGACCAGTGCCATGCCAGCGCCACTGAGAGCCAGATAGGCGGCGAAGGGCAACGCACGCCACAGGCGCTCTTCCAGGGTTACCAGGGGCGATTCGGGGCTAAAGGCCCGGAAGCGCAGGACCGCGTACGCCATGAAGGCGGCCGAGCCCAGGCGCCACAGTCCCCCCGTCTTGACGGCCACGACCCCCGAGTCAAGGAGCCAGGTTTGGCCAGCCGCTCCGAGGGCAGGAACAACGCCGGCCAAGAGGAGCAATTCCCGCCACGGCGTCTGAGGGGTGCGGGCGACGAGGACCAGGATGCCTGCCACCAGCACGATGGAGGGAATGGAAAACGCCCAAATGGCCCAGGTTACCAGCGACACCGAATCCGCGAAGAGGGCCCGCCAGGTTGGCAAGGCGTACGAGGCGACCTCCACGGCCTTGTAGGAGACGTAGCTCAGCAGGGCGCCGGTGAGCAGGGTACTCTGGCGCAGCACGGCGTCGTCCCGGGTTGTCAGCATTTGCCGGGCAAACACAAACAGGGCGACACTGAAGATGGCCAGAACCGAGAAGAGGCTCACCACGTCAAACAGTGGCGTTGCTTGCGTGTAGAGCCAACCCTCTGGCGCGTACGCGGCGCCGATGACCATGATGTCGGGCTTCTGGGCGTACACCAGAAGGAGCAACACGGCAGGCAACGCAGCCGCAATCCAGGTGCCTGCATGCCGGGCTGCCGCTCGCGGCGCGGGGTAGAGCAAAAGGAAGGCCACCAAGGGGAGGTACAGGACCATCATGGCGACAGCGTTGGCGTGGGCCCAGGCAACCATGGTTGCGGGCGTATCGGCCAGGTTGGACGTGTTGGCGATGGCGATCTGGGCACCCCAGGCGACCAAGAAGGTGCCAAAGGCCAGTGCGGAGCCCCGTTGTGCACGCGGCTGGGCGGCGCGCCAACTGGAAGTCAAGACGATGAAGCCCAAGGCGAGAATGGCCAATCCTGAGACGATGGCAACGATGGCTCCCGGATTGGCCTGGTACCCCATCTCATCCTCCCAGCATGGCTTGGAAGGTGGCAGCGCGATCAATCATGGCGCAACTCATTCGGCACCCGGCGTCGTCAGCGGAGTGCCGTTCGTAGCGCAGATCCAAGAGGAGGCTGTCGTCCACGGCTCGCCGGTAACTGAGCGCGAGGCCGCCCGAAGTGGTCGTGGTGACCTGATCGGCTGCCAGCCATTGGACCATGGCAGGCCCCAGGAGCAGGTCGAGGGCAAGCGCGCAGGGCTCCTCGGTGGCAGGCAGTGCGGAGCAGGCCAGGCTTGGCTTGGACTGGTTTCCAAGAGGTTCGCCCGTGACCGGGTCAAGGATGGCGACGCGGCTGTCTTCATGTGGCTGGCACAGGCGAATGGTGGCAGGGCCAAGAAGCAACGGACTGGCGACCAATTCGTCGCCCAGGCAATCCAGGCTGGGCTGGATGCCTTGCACATCGGTAGGTCCATCCAGCAGCCGAAGCCCAAGGCCTGCGCCGGTGGTCAAGCCCGGCTCGGAACCGGGGCCCGCGCTCAACGTGGTCATCGGGGCGGCTGCCAGTCGCGGTCGCCAGAGAATACCGAGGCCCTGGACGCCGGATCCTTGGCCGGCGCCGTCGAGCGCGAAGTCGGCATCGGATCCAAAGTCAGCCAGCATGCCGGTTCCAAAGTGGGCCCCGGCTCCTTGTGCCGCCAGCGCACTGGTCGCCACGTACGTGTTGCGGCCACCCGTGTCCAGCAGGAGTCCCACTCCGTACAGGTTGCCAGCACCTTGGGTCACGCCGCTGCCTTCGTGGTGGTCATCGCCGTCGCCGGTGACCAGCAAGCCCAGGCCGCCAGCGTAACTCACAGTCACGCCGTCAATGGCGGTCTCTTCAAACACGACGCCAGAAGATGCACCGCTGGTTGCGCCGTCGGGGCCCGGCAGACCAATGAAGGTGTTGTCGCCGCCGCCGTCGACCAGAACGCCGACACCTTCGGTCGTGGCACCGTTGATCCCACCGGCCAGGCCTACACGGCCCCAGTAGGCATCGTCGCCCGACACGTCCACAAGAAGCCCAATGCCCGCTTGGCTGGCTCCGTTAACGCCCCCGAAGCGACCAATGGTTCCACCGTACCGGTCGTTGCCCTCCAGATCCAGGAGGGTGCCGGCGCCAAACTTCCCGGCCCCGTTGATGCCGCCGGTGTCGGAGATGGTGCCGTTGTACGCATCGTTTCCAGAAGCGTCCAGCAACAGGGCCGTGCCAGTGCCAACGCCGCCATTGATGCCGCCAAAGCCCACGTGGCCGTTGTAGGTGTCGCTGCCTCCCAAGTCCAGCAGCACTCCGGTTCCGCCCATGGCTGCGCCGTTGACACCGCCACTTCCCACGGAGTGGCCATCGTACGAATCGTGGCCGCCAAGATCCACCAAAACGGCAGTGCCGACGCGGGAGGCGCCATTGATGCCGCCGGCCGCGCTGCTGCCCCAGTAGTCATCGTGTCCGCCTGCATCCAACAGGAACCCTTGGCCGTCCCAGGAGCCTCCGTTGGCCGGTCCGGCTTCAGAGATCTCCGCGCGGTAGACATCGTCGCCGCCGAGATCAACCAGCACACCCGAACCGATGGCGCCCGCGCCATTGGCGGCGCCCTTGTCACCGATGATTGCCGTGTAGCGGTCCGAGCCCTCGGCGTCGTAGAGGAGACCTGAGCCGATGTACCCGGCGCCGTTGACGGCCCCTGTGCCCCCGGTCGAGCCGGTGAAGGTGTCGTCGCCCGCCAAGTCCAACAGGCCACCGACACCGGTGTTGCCGCCACCGTTGACGGCGCCATTGCCAACCACCGTGGCGTTGTACGTGTCATTACCAGCTCCATCAACGAGCAAGCCAACGCCCCGGAAGCCGCCGCCGTTGACGCCGCCTTCCACCCGCGAGCCCACGTAGCGGTCGTTGCCCGACACATCAACCAACAGGGAAGCGCCAGTGGAAGAGCCCCCGGCGTTGTTGGTGTACTGATCGTCACCGCCCAGGTCAATGAGAAGAAGCACGTCGTCGCCGTGACTGTCGGCCCGGTCGCGGAAGTGGATCGCCAGGATGCCGGGAATCTCCACGGGATCCGCATCCACGGGTCCGAGCACGGGCAAGCCAAAGAGTACAGCGCGAGCCATGGCGTTTCGAGCGGCCTCGAGTGCCTCCAAGGACGCGGCACTCTGGCATTCATTGGACCCGCCCGGGCACGCCACTTGATGCGCGCGCAGCCAAGCCGCAACGATGTCGGCCAAGCTAGATGCCAATGGATCCGGAACAGCATCGAGGCGATCCAGCTCCAGGTGGGCCTCGGCGCCCTCGCCTTCGGCTGCAAAGTGCTGCACCACCTGCGCCATCACCGCACGCAGCGATTGGCCTTGGCCGCCCCCAGCAGCCACTCCGGGTCTTCCCTCCGCCTGCCACGACGCCAGGGGTCGCGTACACGTGGGCTGCCACGGCGGGCAGGCCACAACATCCCGCACCGGTCCGGCCGCCCCCGTTGCATTAAGCGCCGCAGCCAGCAAC
>JBFJVP010000049.1:0-11684 GCA_041624075.1 Thermoplasmatota archaeon
CCATCCCATCTCGTAGTAGAAGTGGGCCAGGGGGATGCTGCCCCGAAGCTCCAGTACCGGCAGGGCAGCCACCAGCACGATGACCAGCGGTGCTGGCAGGAAGTCGAGGGCCTGGGCCACGGATTCGGCAAGATCTCGGCCAAGGCTCATCAGTTACTCCTGGGGCACCATGCTGCGACCGCTGCCGGGCTTGGCCACGAGTTGGCGGTCGGCAACGACTGGCTCGCCGGCCAGGTAGGTGTGGCTGGGGAAAATGGCGTCCATGCCGGCAAAGGGGCTCCAGCCACACTTGGAGTGGAGGCGCTTGGGTTCAACGCCGCCCACGTCATCCAGGTCGTACACGGCGAAGTCGGCGCGCAGGCCCGCTTCCAATCGGCCCCGATCGTCCAGGCCAAGCAGGTCGGCGGGCGCGGACGTGGTGGCATCGACCACGGTGGCCAATGGCACTTGGCCCGATACGGCCTTGGCCAGGAACAAGGGAACCATCGTTTCCACGCCGGGCAGGCCGCTGGGGGACTCGTGGAACGTGCCCTCCTTCTCCAGCTTGGTGTGGGGTGCGTGGTCCGATTCGAGGATGGGGATGCGGCCCTGGGCAAAGGCGTCAAAGAGTGCTTGCCGGCCTGCGGGGGATCGAACGGGTGGATTCACCTTGCCGTACGCGTATTCCAAGTCCGACTCCGTGTCGAGGAGAATGTGCTGAGGGCACACGCCGCGGCTGAATTTGGCCAACTCTGCCGCCTTGACCGCGTCGACGCTGCTGATGTGGGCAATGTGCACCTTGGCGCCCTTGGCGTCAGGCATGCGCTTCATCACGTCGTAGATGGCCTCCACTTCCGCCATCGGTGGCCGGGCAGCCGCATGGTCAGCCAAGTGGTTTTCGTGGCGCCGCAGTCGCTCCAGAACCCGTTGCGCCTCAGCGTGGACGATCACCGGCTTGCCCGATTCGCGAGCCGCCGTCAGCACGCCGATGATGACGTCCTCCTCAACCAGCAGATCGCCGGTGGTCGCCCCGAGGTACAGCTTGATGCCAACCGTGTGTCGAAGCATCTGCTGCAATTCGCCCGTGTACCAGGAGGCGCCCGCCCACAAGCCGTAATCCACGACCGACTGCTTGGCTGCCAGAGCCAACTTGTCCTTGACCGTCTTGAGCGTCGTCGTGGGTGGCACGGTGTTGGGCATGTCCACGAAGCCGGTGATGCCACCAAAGGCCGCCGCAACGCTGCCGGAGTGCAGGTCTTCCTTGTGGGTCAGTCCCGGCTCGCGGAAATGGACGTGAACGTCGATGCCGCCGGGCAGGATGGCGCGGTCGCCGAAATCGATGTGTTCGGCCAGGGTTGCCGTCTTGCTGATCTTCTCAATCAAGCCGGTTTCACGGTTGATGTGAAGAATTCCAGGAGTCAACTGGCCCTTGCGGTAGATGCGGCCCGCGACGGAAAAATCTGCCATCTAGATCACTCCCCAAACGCCGACTTCACCGGCTTGGACCATGTCGTGCAAGGATGCCTTGAACGTGCGATACCAGGCGCGGCCCCGCAAATGGAAACCCAGCAGCAACCCGACCAGCAGGGCGTTGGCCCCGATCACGGGCAAGGCGAGGGCCCCGCCCACGTCGTCAAGTGCCAGCAACAGCAAGCCGATCTCCGCCACCCAGAGGATGGTCAGGAGTGCCGCGTACAGGTAAGGCAGGTTGCGGTGGCTCCGATTGGTGACCTTGCGGTAGATCTCCGGAATCGATTCGCAACTGCTGGAGAAGCGCATCCAGCGATTCCAGGACACCGTCAGGCTCGCCTGGTACGTGCTCACGTAACGCCGGCGTGCTGCGAGCAACCCCACAAGAACGGCGCCCAGGCAGGTTGCCCCGTGAACCGCGATGCCTGTGGTGCCGGACAGAAACCAGGATGGGGCAGCGAGTGCCAGGGCTACCAGTGTCAGGACCACGATGCGGCGGCGGGAAGCCTGCAAATCCCCTTCCAGGAGGTGCAAGAAATTGTTGGCGACACCCTTGGCCACGGCCGCGTTGAGGTGTCGATCTCTCTTGAAAGGGCCGGTTTCGTTCGGGTCGGTGTGGGGTTCATTGGGGGGCCTGTGGGCGCTGATGGGGGGGCATTGGGAATCTTTTGCGCCTGCCCGGTGGCCAATGTGCTCAGGGGGGCCCGCGTGGTCGGGGCGCCGGCGAGGCCCCTGCCTCAGAGTCGTAATCGAACCTCTGCTGGCGGGCCTGGTACCACCGCGTGGCCAAGCCGATGGCGCCGGCCACCACGAGGACCCGGTAAGCAAATCCCATGCCTTGGGCGCCCAGGTCTGCGGCTGTCAGGGGGGCCTCCACGTCGAAGCTGCTCCACAGATCCAGGATCGGGATCATGTCAAGGAGAATCCAGCTCCAGTACCAGGCGAAGCCGGCGGTGTCGGGTGAGCTGGTGTTGGCCACGAAATCAACCCACCCTTGCTCGACCAGGATGGGGCCTGCAAAGGAGAGGCTTGTCAGTGGCGCCAAGAGGGCGAAGCCGATGATGCCGAGCCAGCCGTCGTGGTGACTCTCGAGGGCTTGGCCGTGGGATCCAAGCCAGCGCTTGAGCGTACTGCGCCCCTCGCCGAACAGCCTGGCAAGCAATTGGGTCATGAGTCCAAAGGCGGACAGCACGGCGGCGACCACCAACAGGATGGTCCAGTGGATTGCGCTGGCGACCCAAAGGATGGCGCAAAACATGGCGGTCTGCAACGCTAGGACAAACAGGCTGCTGGTAACCACCAAGATTCCCGTGGGGTCGCGGGCCATCAAGCGCTCCGCCATGGATTTGGACTGCTCTTGGCGTTCCCGTACGGCGGACGCGAATCGCCTCGCGACGTTTGCCATGGGGCCACAAGCGGCCCGTTCGGCTTAGCCGTGCTGGGCCGACGAGGTGGCCGGCGGCAGGTACCGCCCAAAGACGAGGAATCCGGTGTGGCCCAGGCCGTCGAAACTGGGGCGGCTGCCGCGAGCGCCCACTTTCCATCCCCGTTCGATGAGTTCCATGGCGCGCACATCCACGAAGCCTGCGGCTTCGAGCGCCTGGACGGTTTGCTCCATTTGGCTCACCTGGGGCGTGTACGCGGCCAGCCGCGCACCGGGCACCAGAAGATCGGGCGTTGCAACATGGGGCACGGCCAGCCACGGCTCGGGTTGGTCCAGCAACACGGCGTCGTAGGGGCCCAGGTCGGCCACGCCGGCCGCAACGCCCTGGGTGAGGTCTCCAACGAATGCTTCGAGGCCGTCGGCCAGTCCTGCGTTCTCGGCGTTGCGCGTGGCCCACTGGGCGAAGTCCTCGCGCAGTTCCTGGGCAACGACGCGGCCTCCGGGCGCCACGGCCCACAGCAAGGGCAGGGTCGTTCCGCCACTGCCGATGCCGGACTCCAGCACGCGGTCGCCGGGCCCGAGGCCCAATTCGTACACGATTCGACTGGCGTCCTTGGGCGTAATGATCTGTGCCTTGCGCCGGAGTGTTGCCACCAAGTCGGGTAGGCTGGGGCGAAGCAAGGCTACCCGCTTGGCGCCCACATGGGTTACTGTGCCCCAGGCTTGGCCGGCCAGGCGGCCGGGATCGACCACGCCCAAGCCGCGAATCTTGCGTGCCCCGCCGTCGTCGACGTCGATCAGGAACCGCTCGCCATTGGCGGGGTCCAGCAGGAGGACGCGGTCGCCGGCGGCGATGGTGTCGTTCACTAGCTGGAGCCCTTGGCCGCGCCGGCCGTGAGGGCGGACTCGATCTTGGTTTGCAGGGCCTTGAAGCTGGCGCGCAGTTGCTCTTCCTGGGACTTCATGCGCTTGACGCGCAGTTCCAGGGTTTCCACGTCGTCCGACAGGCGGCTCTCGGCGTCCGTCTTGCTGGTTTCGCGCACCAGCAGGGAGCCCACGTTGCGGTACACGGGCGCGTCGTCTGGAAGTTCCTTGATGGCCTTCAGGGCGCGCTGGTTCTCGGCGAGCATCGCTTCGAACTGCTGGCGCTGCTGCGCGCTGGACTGCATCTGTGCGTTGAGGGCCTGCAATTGCTGCACCTGCTGCTGCAATTCGGCGGGGATTTCCTGGGCCATGGCGCCGGCGACGGGGGTGCGGTTCTTCAGGCTTGGGGGCCGGGAAACGGGCCCCGAGGCGGCCGTCGTTGAAGGAGAAAAGACGGTAGGAGGGGGCAAAGGTCGCAGGGGTTGTGTGTGCTCGCAACAATCAGTGGTGGCCTTCGTGCCGGGGGTCGCGGCAGAGGTCGTTGCCGGTGAGCGCACTGCATGTCTCGATCGCCCGTGGGGCCTCGTGGGAGCGCCGAGTTCGTATCGGCTCGGAGTCGGCGGCGGATCCATGCGGTCCGGGCCGAGGCAGATCAACACGTGTGTCCGGGCTGGACTCGAACGCCCCTACAAGCCCTTATGAAACAGAACATGTTCGAGTCGAACGTGAACCTGCCATGGGGATGACCGAGATCATTTTTCAGGTAGAGGTGCCCGAGTGGCCTGTCGCCGCCTTCACCCGTGAAGTGCCCGACTCGCGGGTCATCATGAACCACATCCGCTTCGACGAGGACCACTTCCCCGTGCGCAACGTGTTCACAATCCTCGCCGATCAGGCGGCGGGCGCCAAGATGCTGCAGACGCTCAACACCATGTACTCGGGCGTGAAGGTGCTGCGCGAGGACCCCACCGCGATCTCGGTGCTCGTTGAGCCCCATCCCGACAAGATGAAGTTCCTCAAGGGCCCCTTCACGGCGGCCCTGCGAGCCCTTGGCCCGGATCGGATCCTGCGGCCCATCGTCATCAAGGACGGCTGGATGACTGTCGGCATCATCACCGCCGCGCGCGTGGACATCGGCGACATCATCCGCACCGCCAGCGACAACTTCCGCAAGGCCGGCATGAACATGAAGCTCGTCCACTGGGGCGAGTACCGCCCCGAGGACCACCCCATCGGCGACTACGAGGAGAAACTCACCGCCAAGCAGGTTGAGATCGTGAAGATGGGCCTCGCGCTGGGCTACTACGACAACCCGCGCCGCTGCACCCTGGACACCCTCGCCAACGTCTTCGGTATCTCGAAGGCTGCGGCCCACAACCGGCTCAAGGGCGCCGAGCGGAAGATCCTGACCAGTTACTTCTCGTAGCTGGCAGTGGCGCACCGCGCTCCATGCATGCGGGGTCCGGGCTGGCTGCTACCCATCCAGCACCCCGTTACCCATCCATCATCTGCCGCGTTCTCACCCATCCGTCGCCGGCGATCGGCTGATCTGGCCCCGCACGGCAGTCGTTGGCCGCCAGGCGCAACCGGATTGGACGTTTGCCGAAGCGTCGCGGCCAACGATTATTAAGGGCTCCAACCCGTGTTGCAACGATGCAAGGCCATGGGCCCGTGCGCCTGAAGCCCCAACGGTCGGCGGGATCGACTCCTCGCCCCTCTTGGGGCGCGCAGGTGCCACCTGCCAAGGGTGCAAGTGCGCGCACGACCCCGGCAGAAAATGCGCGTCCAACGCCGCGCGCCACTGCGCTGTACTCGTCGCCCACCACCGACGTGCGGATGGAATGGATCGTGCCCGCCCTCGCCTTGGCCGTGGTCGGCGGCTTTGCTGCATGGACGATGTTTGCCAACGCCCACGATCACCTTGATGCGCCGGAGCCTGACGTTGCAGCAGCCCAAACGGCACTCATCCTTGCCATTGGCATGGGAACCGTCGCGGTGGCTGCAGGCATCGTGGCTGCGGGGCGCCACGCAGGCCTGGCCGTGCTGGTCGTGTTGCCCGTGGCTGCTGTCATCGGCGTGACCGCAGCGGGGGCGGCGGAAAGCTATGCGACTTCAGAACACTGCGAGGGGCAGGCGGCCATCAACAGCGACCGCCTGGGTCCCATGCTCATGGGGCTGCTGGGCTTGGCCGTCGTGGCGTGCGTCGTTGTCGTCGTTGCCTGTTCCGGTAGGCCCGGCGGCGGTGCCCCGTGGGTCGGCGTGATTGCAGGTGCCGTGGCTGGCGGCGGGGCGGCGGCAGCCGCGTGGCACGCCATCACCTTGAACGACCAAGCCGCAACGGCGCGGGCGGACTGGCAAGCGTGGGCCGCGAGGGAAGCTTCCATGTGCCAACCCGTGTACTACACGCCCAGCCTGGGAATCTTCGTCGCGGTGGCAGCTCTGCTCGGTTACGCCTGGCTGCGGCGCTGAGCCGGTCGATCTCGTTCCATGGCCTGATCGACTGGTGGCGCACCGCCTGCCAAACCCGGGTCCCGGGCGGCCAACAATTCTATGTTGGGCGACGGATGCCGTCGTCATGCGCCGGGCCCTGCTTCTCCTCGCCTTGCTGACTGCCGGTTGCGTGGGGAACGCCCCGATCTCCTGGCAGGCCTTGGAGCCTGCGAGCCACCTAGGCTCTATGTGGCATGTCCGCTACGACATCGATTTCGGCACTGCCCAAGGCTACCTCGAATTGCGGGCCTGCGGCGTGGAAACCGTCCAGGATTTGGGCGGCGTCGTTGTGGTGGAGGTGGAGGGTACGGATTGGATCGTGGACTCGACCACGCACCTGTACGTGGCCGGCCTGCCCATCGCCAGCAGCATCGCTGAGCCCGGCCAGACGCCCCGGATCGACATGCTCAACGCAGAAGCCAACACGCTGGACACCGTTTTGTTCCCGTTCCTTCCGCACTTGTCCCAGCATGAATTCTGGCAACGGCTGCTTCCCCCAGTGCTGGCCGAACACCATGCGATGCAGGTAGGGGGCATCGGGGCCAATGGCACTTGGAAGTACGGGGACGCGCACGTTCCGTTTGACCTAGTCTACGAATTCGATGGCAAAATCTTGCCCGCGCGCATTCATGTCGATGGCCTGAGCGTCGAGGGCTGGACATCGTCGGAGTGGGAGCTCACCCGCTACAATGTCGCCGAAAACCCGTCCCATGACCTCGACCCTGCGCCGTTTCTCGCCCGCCTGCCAGGAACCTCGGCCGTTCCGTACCCCCAGATTACCTGGCTGCTGGGACCCGATCTGGACGATGCCATGCGTGTTGCTGCGGGCGATTGGCGGGTCTCCGGTTTCATGGATCGGGGGGAGTGGTGGATCCGGCATGCCAGCACCGTCGACCACGACTCGTGGGAGATAGGCCTGGCAAGCCTTGGGTCGACGACCGATGCGGAGTTCGTGGTGGGCGGGCAGCCTCCCAGTGTCCGGGAGTACTTCGAGGTGGAGGGCTCGCAGGACCCCATCCCGTTGGGATTGGAGGTTCCCGACCCGGGTGTCGTGTCCCCGCCGTGGCTGCCTGAGTGCCCAGATCTCGTCCGGCACGGCTTGCTGTCGTACAAGGCGGTCTCCGGTTCCGCGGAGGCCACGATTCAGTCCCAGTGGATGCCCGGGAAGTGCCCGCTGCGGGGCTATGACGGCATGGCCGTGGGCGGCAGCGGCCTCGTGGCCGCCTTGTTCTACAATCCGTAGACTTCAGGTGGCAACTGGCGGGGCTATCTCGCGGGCCAGCCCGTGCCCACACAGGCTGTTGGCGTAGTACGCAACGAGCGGCCACCGCGCCGCGTCGCTCTTGTAGAGGTGCCCGTCCCGGTACAGGATTCGCCGTTTCTCAAGGACATCGAGGGCGCGGTCCAGGATTTCATCGAGGTCTTCGGTTTCTCCCATTTCCAGTGCCACGTGAACGAGATCTTCGCGGCCCTGGATGCGTTCGCGCATCTCGTGGCGCGTGTGTTCGCGGCGCACGTAGGGGTCGCCGGTGAAGAACGGCGCTTTGGCTGCCTGCAAATCGTCGATGGCGCGCCGCAGGGCCAGGATCATGTCGCCGCGGTCGACGCCGGCAGTCATGCGTTGCTGCCCGAGGCTGTGCATGGCCTTGCACGCGACCGGGACAGGCGTCACCGGAACATTGTGGCCAATGCGCTGAAGCAGGTCCTCGGCGAAGGGCCGGAGGGTTTCCTGCCGTTTCTTGCGATCTGGCTCCGCCAATGCGTCCAGGCCCCCGGCTTGCTCCAGCCAGTCGTCAAACACGACCGGTTCGCCGAAGTGGATGGCGCACACGCCGTGCTTCTTGAGTCGCTTGGTGAAGAAGCGGCCCACGTTGAGTGGAACGCCAACGAACACCTTGCCCAGGAGGGTGAACACCTTGCCCACCTTTTGGGTGGGTGTGCGGCGTCGAACAGGTTTCTTGCCCGCCGCCTCGCGGACCATGTTTTCGTCCTCGAAGACCCGGTCAAAGTTGATGCCCAGGGGAACGAACACGAGGGGCTTGGTGAAGGCGGGGTCCAGCTTGGCGCGGGCCATGTAGTCCAAGAGGCCGAGCTTGACGGGCCGCAGGGCGCCGTCCCGGCTCAGGCCCCCTTCGGGGAACATCGCCTGGGTTACGGCCTGTTTGGTGATGAGTTGGACGTACGTCTCCAGGGTCTTGTGGTAGAGGGGGTCCTTCTCGCCGCGGCGCACGAAGTACGACCCGAAGCTGCGAAACAGGTTCTCCAGGGGCCAAACCCGCGCCCACTCACCGACGGCGTAACTGATCTGGATGCTCTTGGACAGCATGAAGCCGGTGACCACAAAGTCGGCGTTGCTGCGGTGGTTGGACACATAGACCACCGCTGCGTCCTTGGGAATCTTGGCCTGGGCACGCTTGAGGCTTTCCTGGTCGAAGCGCACGTTGTAGATCGAGTAGACGATGCTGCGCGCCACCGCGTACCCCAGCTTGTAGTAGGCAAACAGGTTGAACTGGGGCACGATCTCGTCCAGCCAGCCCCGCACCTTGTCCCGCACGTCCACCAGGTTGGTGCCTTCGCGGCGGGCCCGTTGGGCCATGGCCGCCACGAGTTCCGGCTCCGCCAACACCTGCTCCTTGACGACGATGCGGTGGGTGTGCCGGAAGTGGTCGGTTGGGATGCGGTGCTCCCGGATGAACCGGTTCACCTGCTGCTCGAACCGGCGCTTGGCCCAGCGCACCACGACGCCCCGAGCCACCTCGTAAACCAACCACACGGCGGCGAGGAATGGAAACCACTGCCAACCGGAGGGAACCCAGACCACCAGCAAGCCAGCCGGGCCGGTGACTTGGGGCTTTCGCAGGCGTCCGGCCACCGGGCGCACCGGGCGCCGCTGGCGATTTCCGGCCGCCGGGCTCTCACGAGGAGTGCGGTGCATGCGCTTGGTCCGAGAAGATCATCGAACAGGCCAGCGCCTCTTGCAGGCCGAGGGGGCGTCCCCGACGCCAGGGCGGCCCTGGACGATCCAGAGGGGTCACAATTTAGCCCTCCCGAATCACCAACGGTTATGTAGCCACCTCAAAGATACCCGGCCTGAGCGGATCATCATGACTCGGGTCATTACCAGTGCTTGCGTGGGAACAAAGGACACCAGTTGCGTCGATGTCTGCCCCGTCGACTGCATCCACCCGCACGAGGGGGACTCGGACGGCGACTTCAAGGAGTCCTTCGCCGCCGCCGAGCAGCTGTACATCAACCCTGACGAGTGCATCGACTGTGGTGCCTGTGAGCCCGTCTGTCCCGTGAACGCGATCTTCCCTGACGACGAGGTCCCGGACGACGAGAAGGCGGCTATCGAGGCCAACGCTTCGTTCTTCGAATAGGCCGGTGACTGAGTTCAACTCAGCCACCCCCTTCATCTCCCTTTACCTATCTTTTCTGTGTGAATGCTCGGGTTGCCTACGGCAACGGGGGCAGCGTGATGGAAACGACGTTGCCTGCGTCCGGGACTTGCACGCCTCCAGGGTACATGATGACTCGGGGCGTCACCGTCGGCTCAGCGGACTGGTTGAGTGCGCCCGTGTCGATGCTGGCACTGTACAGGAGCCCGCAGACAACGATTGCCGTGGCACCGAGTAGGCTCACGCGCTGGCCTGCGGCTTCAATGACCACCCCTGCCCCCACGACCGGGCAATTGCAGCCGCAGGGGCCAAACGTCAAACCGCCCACCGAGGCCTGTGGGTAACCGTCGTCGATGCTGGCGTTCGCGTGTGGTAGCCACGGCCCGATGGGGCCCAAGTCGATGTTGAGTGGGTCTGCGCTGGCGGGCGCCGCGAGGAATGTGAATGCCAGCAATAGGGGTACGAGCGCGGTGCGGATCATCTCCATCTCCGGCTAGTGATTGAACCGAGGCTTGTAGCTCTTGCCACGGTGGGATAGCCGGGCCCGTTTACCGGTGATTGGTGGAGGGTCGAACCCAGTGCAGCGTTGCGGGCACCACGGCCAACGTTGCCGCGAAGATCGCCGCGATGGCCAAGGCGGCGCCCAGAAGCATGTCGCCGCCGCTGCGCACGCTGGTCAGGCTGAACACCAGGAACGCGCCGGCGTCCGTGAGGGCAGAGAACGTGACTGCCCTGCCCGTGGTGCGCAGGGTTCCCTGCCAGTCGCCCGTGTCGCGGTACTTGTACACGAGGTAGGCGGCGTAGTCGCTGCCGATGCTGGTGATGAACACCAAGCTGATGAGCTGGTAGACGCCGATGGAGCCAAGGCTCAACTTGAGGAGCCCAAACCACCACAGGCTGCTCAAGAAGACCGGCAAGGCAACGATGAGTGTGGCGCGCCGGTCATGGGTGGCCAGGTAGAACAGCACCAGTGTTGAACTTAGGCTCACCACGTACAGGACCTGGAGGCTCGACTGACTCTCCCCCATGAAGTCCCGGGCCAACAACTTGAACGAATACACCTGCACCTCCATGTCGTCGGGCGGTTCGGCGGCCATCACGGCGGCAGCGAAGTCGTCCCGCTGGCGGTCGGTCGTGGCAACGGCCCGGTCAGCTTCGGGCGGCAGCAGGTATAGGGCGCCGACGCTGCGCTCGTCATCGGCGAGAATGCGCAGCAGTGGCTCGTACGGCTTCTCGGCCGCCAGGCCATCCACCATCTCATCCGGCGTTGCGGGCGGCGTAGCAGCCGGTCCGATGGGGTCGGGAAGAAGTGCCCCCAAGCCCCCCGGCACCGAGCGTTGCTGGTGATGGCCCCTCGCCAAATCGGGCAGGTTGAAGCTCTCATTGGCACTTGCCAGCAGTCCCCGCTGAACCAGGATCTCAACGAAGCGATCCTGGAATGCCCACGATTCTTGAGACACGACGTTGCCAGAAAAATGGATGAACCACGCATTATCTGTCTCGAATTGCTCCTCAAACAGACGCTGATTGACGATCAGGGGGTCGTCGGCAGGAAGTGAGCCGGACAACAAGTCCACCTCGTAATTCATGGTCGCAAACGCCCACGCTCCGCCGAGAGCGGGCAGCACCACGATGGCAGCCAAAAGCAGAGGTCGGCGGCGACCAAAGCGGCCAGCCGCCAGAAAAGGCGCCAACTGGCGGCCCCGCACGCTCGCGACCCCCGGCGCGCGCCCGGCGCGCGGCGCGGGAGCCTGGTCGAAGGCAGCCAGAAACGCGGGCAGGAACGTCAGCGACAAGAGGGCAATCAGTCCAATGGCTGCCCCCGACAGGATGCCCATCTGGCCCAGGTAGGGGCTGCTGGAAAGCGCCAGGGTGCCCAGCCCGATCATCGTCGTCAATGTAACCAGCACAATGGGGACGCCGAGCGACCGGCCCAGGTGTCGCCCCAGGCCACGCCCGAACCGGCCACGATTCTCGCCAGCCTCCGCCAAAACGTGGATGCTGTAATCGATGCCATTGCCCATGATCAGCGGCAGAACGGGCAGGTTCAGCAGGTTGAACGGAATGCCCAGCCAGCCCATCGTGCCCAGCGTCAAGAC
>JBFJVP010000050.1:0-11615 GCA_041624075.1 Thermoplasmatota archaeon
CGAATGCCAAACTGGCAGCTTGTGTCCGGAACGCTTGCACGGGCAACGCGTAGCCAGCCCCATCAAGCAGCCCCTTCGTCCAGGCGCCTCCCGCCACCACGACGGCTTCGTAGGCATCGCCCGGAACCGGCAATTGGAGCATTGGCGCTCCTTGGCGAATGGAAACGCCCTCCGATTCGGCGCGGGCGCGGATGGCCTCCAGCAAATCCATCGATTCGATGGCGCCATCCTCCTGGGCTACGAGCACCTCCTCCCCCGGCTCGAAATGCAGGCCGCGGAATTCGGCGGCAGCCTCGCGCCAACCGAGACGCTCCGGCTCCTCCGTGTTGCGCTCCAGGCGTGCCTGCATATCGTCCAATGCCGCCGCCCCTGCCTCGCCGCGGGCCACGAGGATGGAGTCGTACGGCTTCCACGCCGAACGTGCCGCGTCGACGCCCTCGATGAGTGCCAGGCTGATGGTTTCCCCGATGAGGCCTCGCGTCTCGGCGATCAGCTTGTACTCATCGTCGCTCCAAGTCATCGTGGACAGGATGCCTGCCGCCTTGGCGGTGGACCCCGAGCCAAGTTGCGCTTTCTCTTGCAACTCAACGTCGTGGCCGTTCTCCGCCAACGCGAGAGCGGCACTCAGGCCGAAAATGCCGCCGCCAACCACCAGGGTGTTCACGGTGCCCGCACAGGGGGCCACTCACAAACGTTGTGCGATCCCCTTCAGGCGTGGGGCCGCGCCATTTCGAGCACACCCGTCGACAACGCCTGCGACAGCATGGCCAAGTTGCGAGCCGCTCCTTGCAATTGGCGCGAGGCCTCCGGGTCAGCGGCCAGGCGAGCCGCCTGCAGGCTGGCCGTCGCCATGCGCTCGCGCAGGATGGTCCAGGCGCTGCGGCGGTGGGGAAGCAGCACGGCAGTTCCAAAGACACGGAAATCGGGCCCCGCCCGCTTCGCACTGCCGGTCGCGTCCGGCAGCAGGCACAGCGCGTCGCCAAGCGGCTTGAGCACGCGTGGCATCATGCCAATGGCAATGTTGGACAACAGCTTTCGATCCGCCTCTGTTTCGCTGGTGAAAGCAAACATTCTGTACAACATCAACAACATGATTTCGTACACGTCGTCAAACAATTCGAGGACCTTTTGCGAGAATGGGTGCGTGATCGGGTTGCCGCCCTCGCCCCATCCGGGCAGGCGCGGGTCCTTGACCACAGGTCGAACCGGCTGGAAATCATCACCCCACTTTTCCACGGCATCCTGGTACTCCGCGAGGATTGCCTTGAAGATCCCGTAATGACAGTCCACTCGGTCGCGAGGGGTCCCTTCACCTTCGTCCAGAATCATTTGGATGCCCGCCAAGGCGGATTCACGGTCGGTCACAGGAATCAGGTAAGGGAATTGCGAAATCTCGGGCGTTAATTGATCCTCGGGCCGGCCGATGAACAGTTCTTTTTCCGGGATGTTCCGGAATCCTGACGCGATGAGGTCGTACAATTCGCCAACAGTGTGATAGTCCCTTTGCTCCGGCGTCAAAAGCACCCCATCTGAATCTGCGGGGGGCGCTGTGGTTTCGCCTGCCCGCGGCTCGGGGTGTTCGAAGCGAATGAAACGACGAAGCGATCCACGGCCAAACTTGCTCAAGCGCAGTGGCACGTCAAGCGGGTAGTGTGTGGGCGGCTGGGGAAAATTGGGTCGCTGCAGGTGTGGCGCGCCGCCGATGGCGATCAGCAAATTGTTGGCTTGGCTGAGGTGCAGCATTTCCTGGCTGGCGACGAAGTAGATTTGCGCGGCCCATTTTCGCACCATTTCCACTTGATCCCAGGTGAGGCCCCCTTCGCTCAAATCCTGCTTGATGCTGAAGGCGGTGTACAAGTAATCGCAGGCGAGTCCGTGTTCCAATTCGCACGCTTGGTTGAGCAGGAAAATCAATTCTTCGCGGGTGTGGATTTGCCCGTCAGCACCGGGCCGGGTAGTGGAAATCATGGCAGGGCCTCCTCAATGGCGGGCAAGGAGCGAAGGGCAAGGGCGACCAAGGTGAGGGTGGGGTTGGCCGTGGCGCACGTGGGGAAGGTTGCCGAACCAAGCACAAACAGGTTGGGGTGGTCGTGGCTGCGTTGCACGTCGTCAACCACCGACTGTTTGGGGTCGTGGCCCATGCGCAGCGTTCCAATGACATGGCCGGCACCGTAGAACGTGTCGCCGTTGGGGTGGGTTTCACTGCAGCCCACGGCGTCGAAGATCTGCTGGTGCGCTTTTTGGGCCGCGTCGAAGCCGGCAGCGCAGTAGGCTCCTGGTTCGAAGTGCAGTTTGGGGCGGGGAATGCCGAGTTCGTCGGTCTGACCTTCGTCTGGGACGATGCGGTTGGTTTGTTGGGGCAGCATTTCAACGAGGCTGCCGAGGCGGAACTGGCGCGTGATCCGGTGCTCGAGGCGTTGGCGCAGTTGGGCACCGAAGGCGCCGTCGGCGACGGCGGTGGTCACGTCGGTGTAGGGGGCGGTGGTCGCCCAGTTCCACCCTTCGTTGCCGATTTCGACGCGGAAGGCGCCACGGTAGGCTCTGAAGGGCCCGTCGCGCAGGGATTCGACGCCGCTGGTTGAGAGGGGACCACGGAACGGGTAGGTGGGCTCTTTGGCCAGCGCGTAGCTCATGGTGACGTTGTGGTCCATGAGGTTGCGACCCACTTGGTCGCTGGTGTTGGCGATGCCTCGGGTGCCGTCCGCCAACTTTGACATCAGCAGGATTTTTGGGCTTTCAATGGCGTGGGCGGCGAGGATGACGACGCGCGCGGTGACGCGGTGCTCGTTGCGGTCCCAGTCTTTGTAGGTGACGCCGCGCGCCATGCCATTGGAGTCAATCTGGATGCGCGTGACGACGCTCTTGGGCCGAACTTCGGCGCCATTGCTGACGGCGCGTGCCATCACCAGCGTGGAGTCGAACTTTGCATGGATGGGGCATACCGGGATGCAACTGGTGTTGCCGGCGCAAGGGGGTCGGCCGTCGTACGGCTGTGAGTTGCGGCCCTGGGGCGTTGAGGTGACTTCCATGGGCAGGCCGTCAAAGGTTTGGCCGTCCAGGGCGCGGGTGATCACGCCGTCAAGGTACGTCTGCCAGACCATGGGCATGGGGAAGTCCTGGTCCCATTGGCCGCCGCGTTGCTCAAGGAAGCGTCGCCACTGCTGGGAGTCGCCGGAGACCCCGATGACGCGCTCGGCCTGCTCGTACCAGGGTAGCAGATCAGCGTAGGTGAGGGGCCAGTCGACCCCGACGCCGTACTCGCTGCGCAAGCGAAAGTCGTTGGGAAGCAGGCGCAAGCAGGTGCCGAGCCAGTGCCACGTGGTGCCGCCGACGCGTCGTTCGTAGGTGCTGCGGAAGCCCAGGGTGGTGGCGCTGGCGCCGGTTGGGTCCACGGTTTGGACGTAGTACTTGTCGAGCCCCACGACGGATGGCTTGGGCGCCTTGGGGTAATTCTGGTAAGCCGAACCCGGGGTTTTGGGCCACGCTGAAAGGAACCGGCCCACGACGTCCATGCGCGGCTCGATGCCAGGTCCTGAATCCAGCACGAGCACGGAGCGACCGCGGGCGGCGAAGTGGTCCGCCGTGATGGCGCCCGTGACGCCCCCGCCAACGATGATGAGGTCGTAATCGACGGCCATGGTCAGTCCTCCGGGGCGTAGTGCCAGTAACCGAAGTAACCGCCAGACAAGCCCATGGGGTGGGCGCGCGCCGTATGCCAGACCAGGCCTTCCAGGTAGCTTTCGCGGTCCGGGAACTGGAGATCAGGCTGGGCCGGCGTTCCATCGGGCTTCTGGAACGCGCCGATGTACCAGAGGACAATCAGGGCGCGCGCGGCGGGCCCCAGTTCTGGATCTTGGAGGATTTGCTCCTGGATGGCCTGGACGGGATCGGTGGCCTCACCGATAGCCGGGTAGAGTTCGAGCATGCGGGCAATCTGGGGCCCATAGCCCGCCTCGGCCATCTGCTGGAGCCGGCGCCTGGCCAGCACTTGGGCAACGTCGTGACCTGTTAGGGCGGCGCTCAATTGCTGGAAGCGGGTGAGTTCGAGGGGATCGGTCTGCTGCGTGACCACATCTTCTACCATGGTTGACACCTCGTTTGGTGGAATATCACGGCAAGCGATCCCCTGTTCTTAAAATATTACAAGTGCGTCAAAAAACGGGATGTGGAGGGCTGGTGACGCGGCGCTACACGCCAGCAAGGCCCCTCGGCCCCGTCCACCAAACCCTTGTTGCCCACGGACCGTCACCAAACGTGGTTAGATTCCCTGAGGCTTTGACCGGCCCCCTCGTGGGCCTCGCCGTCATCGGCGTTGCGCTCTTCACGCCGGGCCTGCCGACGTGGGGCCGCTTCACCGTTGCCATTGTCGGGCTGGCAGCCGCAGGAATCATCCTGGCACTGGCCAGCGTCAAGCGCTGGAAGCGACTGGCCGAAGCCCTCGGCCTCGAACCCGAAGGCGGAGAACACCCCGGCGTCTGGGCCGGCCAACCTAACCTCGTGGGCAAAATCGGCCGCACCACAGTCCGGCTACGCACCATGGAGCACGGCAGCAAGACCCAGCGACGCACCTGGATCGAGTACGCCGTCGCAGCACCTGAAGGCCCAACCTTCCAGATTTGGGAACGAGGTCTGCGCGCCCGCATCAGTGGTAGCCTGGGGCTGCCGGAAGTCACGGTCGAAGGCGCCGAAAACCTGGTCGTCCACGGCGACCCAGACGCCGCAGCCAAGCTCCTCGGCGGCGCCACCACGTTGGACTCCATTGGCCCATTGGGAACCTTGACGCTCCAAGACGGCTGGCTCCACCAACGACTCCCCGGCAATCCAGCATCGCCCGACGCGGTGCGCAAACGACTCGAAGAGCTGGGGAAGCTCGCCAAGCGGCTCGAGTAGCCCCCACCTCCTTGAAACCCACACCACCCTTTTATACCACCCCTCTGTCGCGGCGCCTGCACAGTCTACCCCAGGGTAGGCCGGCACTGATCCTTGGCTCTCACGAGGGCCAGGGGGAGTCCCACATGGCATCCAAAGAAGAGTACGGCGAGGACTTCCGTTTCCTTGTCCGCATCGAGAACACTGACCTCGACGGTAAGCTCACTGTGGTCAACAGCCTCACCGGCATCAAGGGCGTCAACAACCGCCTGAGCCGGCTGATCGCCGCAGAAGCCAACCTCGAGAAGCGCAAGCTCATGGGCGACCTCACGGACGACGAGATCGCCCGCCTGACCGACACCCTCGGCCGCCTGGATGACTTCATCCCGGCCTGGATGCGCAACCGCCGCCACGACCCCGAGTCCGGCGCCGACACGCACCTGACCGGCAGCGAAATCAACCTGACGCTGCGCGACGACCTGAACCGCCTCAAGAAGATCCGCTCCTGGCGCGGCATCCGCCACGAGAGGCACCTGCCCGTGCGCGGCCAGCGCACGAAGAGCAACGGCCGCACTGGCTCCACCGTTGGTGTGCAGCGGAAGAAGAAGTGATCCTGGAGGCGTAAAACATGGGTCAACCAAAATTCCCCCACAATAAGTACGAGACGCCCAACCACCCGTGGCAGGGCGAGCGTATCCAAGCTGAGCACGAGCTCAAGCGCAAGTACGGCCTGAAGAACAAGCGTGAGATCTGGAAGGCGCAGACGCGCCTGCGTGAGATCCGCGGCCAGGCCCGTGAACTTGTCAGCCGCACCCGCAACCCTGCCGACACGCAGGCCAGCGGCCAGGCCAAGCTCCTGCTCAAGCGCCTCCACCGCTCGGGTTACATCGCCGAGGACGCCACCCTGGGTGACGTGCTGGGTATGAACGTGGAAACCGTCCTGAACCGCCGGCTGCAGAGCCAGGTCTACTTCAAGGGCCTCGCCCGCACGCCGAAGCAGGCCCGCCAGTTCGTCAGCCACGGCCTTATCCGCATCGGTGACCGCCGCGTGACGGTGCCCAGCTACCTGGTGCGCCGCGAGGAAGAGTCCCTGGTTCACATCGACCCCAACAAGGGAGTCGCTGACGCTGACCACCCGGTTCGCCCCAAGCCCATGGGCTACGAGGCAATCCAGGAGGCCAAGGAAACCGTGGAGGCAGCCGCGCCGGCACCAACTTCGCCGTCGCCTGCCCCTGCTGCGGCGCCCGCTCCTGAACCGGCTCCCAAGGCCGAAGAGAAGGAGGGTGAACAATGAGCACCGGCAAGAAGGGCATCGCCCACATCTTTGCGTCCTACAACAACATCCTGATCACGGTGACCGACGCCACGGGCGCCGAAACGATCACCAAGTGCTCTGGCGGCATGGTCGTCAAGGCTGACAAGGACCAGGGTGGCCCGTTCGCTGCGATGTCTGCGGCCCAGCGGATCGCTGACGCGCTCAAGGAGAAGGGCTTCAGCACGGTCGACATCCGTGTTCGCGGCTACGGCGGCAACAAGTCCAAGAGCCCGGGCCCTGGCGCCCAGGCTGCCATTCGTGGCTTGGCCCGCAACGGCATCATGGTCGGTCGCATTGAGGATGTCACCCCCGTGCCCCACGACGGTACGCGCAAGAAGGGCGGCCGCCGCGGACGGCGTGTCTGAGGTGACTTCGTGAAGATCAAGGTCGACATCAAGGAAATGGAGGACACGCGGGCCGCCTTCGTGATTGAAGGCGTCCACCCGTACTTCGTCAATGCCCTGCGGCGTGTTTTGCTCGCCGAAGTGCCCAAGCTCGCCATCCACAAGGTGACGATCTACGACAACACGTCGGCTTTGTTCGACGAGATCGTGGCTCACCGCATCGGCATGCTGCCGGTACCCACGGACCCCAGCACCCTCAACTTGAAGGGCCGCGTGGATGATGAGGGCAATCCGGAGTACTTGGTGCGCTTCACGCTCACCAAGGAAGGGCCTTGCACGGTGTACTCGGGCGACATGGAGCCGGAGGACAAGGCGTTCGCCATCGCGGACCCCAACATCCCCATCGTTTCCTTGCTGGCCGGGCAGCGCCTCATCCTTGAGTGCGAAGCTGTTCTGGGTGACGGCACCCAGCACGCCCGCTGGCAGGCTTGCCAGGCGGTCGGCTACAAGTACTACCCGACGGCGACGTTCGACGCGAGCAAGATCAGCCCTGATGTCGCTCACGAGGTTGTTGCCCAGACGCCCCAGGGAATTCTTGGCGTGGAGGACGACAAGCTCGTGGTGCTGCAACCGGAGAACGTCAACCGCGCCAACGAGGCTACCAAGCTTACCGGTGGCGAATTCAAGTTGGTGTACGACGACCGCAAGTTCCTGTTCCGCTTTGAAACGGACGGGGCCCTGAAGGCCGAAGACGCGGTCATCAAGGCGGTCGAGATCCTCAAGGAGCGCTTCGAGGCATTTGCCGAGGGCGTCAAGACGATCTAGCCGGCACAAGCCATCCTTTCCCCCTTCGCCTTTCCTTTTCCACCTCGCAAGCCTCATATGGAGGCCCCAACTGCGCGGTTCTCGCCCCGGCAACGGGGCAGAATTCGCCCCATTCGCAGGGATAGTCAAGCGGCCAACGACGATAGATTCAGGGTCTATTCCTTAGTGGTTCGCAGGTTCGAATCCTGCTCCCTGCACTAGAAAGCCTGGAGGCGCGCAGCGCCGGAAGGGTTTGGAGTGTCCGACGAGGCCATGCTTGCATGGCCTTGTCGAGCACGGGGACAGATGAGCGCCGCAGGCGCGACGGTTGTCCCCGCCGAGATCCCTCCACTGCAAAGCCTGGAGGCGCGCGTCCCCGGCCGGGCTCGACCCCGTTTTCATGGTGGGTTTCCGACGGCCAGGACCCTCGTTATTCTCATCGTGCTCCTTTTGAGGCCGATCGTACTTGCATCCTGGTGCAGCAAGCTTCGTTTGCCTGGCCTTCGGGTTTTGACCGCATTCCGGACGAGCCGTGGACCCGGCAACCAGTGGAGGACCTCGCCAAGGGTTACGATACGGTGGAGCACCACGGCTGGTACGCCAACCTGGATGCAACCGTCGCTGAACTGGACGCCCTCGTGGAGTCCGGGGACGTGGTCGTGGACTACTCCGGGGGTACCGGGATCCTCATCGATCGGGTGCTTTCTGCCATCGGGAATCGGGGCGTTGGCTTCATCGACGTCGACTCGAGTCCCAAGTTCCTGCGACTTGCCCTGCAGAAGCTGGAAAGCGAGCCACGGGTTGCGTTTCGCCTGATTCGGTTCATGCGCGAATCCGGCAAGCTGGAGCTGCTCCACGAGGTGCTGGGCCCCCTGGCTGCCGGCCGGGTGGATGCCCTTTGTTCGACCAACGCCATCCATCTCTACTACGATCTGGACGAAACGCTCGCATCCTGGGCTCGGGTGCTGCGCCCCGGCGGCACAGCCCTGGTCCAATCGGGCAACATCCGACGAGCGGACCCGATGGGCAACCGGTGGATCATTGACGAAACCGTGGAGGCAATCCACGCGGCCGCCATGTCAATCGTCAGGGACCAGGGCCACGGCGGCACCGGCGGCGCCGGCGGCAACAGCGGCTACGCAGCATACCGGGACGTTTTGGACGACCCCGGCCGCATGGCAGGCCATGATCAACTACGGCGCAAGTACTTCCTTCCCGTGCGCCCCGTCGGCCACTACCGCCAGGCGCTCGAGGCAGCGGGGCTGCGCGTTCGTCGCGTAGAGCACCGGCCCATCGAGGCCCGCGTGGACGACTGGTATGACTTTCTCGCCGTGTACCACGAGGGGGTGCTCGGCTGGGTGGGGGGAACAGCCAAGGTCGAGGGACGACCCGCCACTCCGGCAGCCATCCAGGACCGGCTGCAACTCATGCGCGAGGCCATGGACCTGGTCTTCGACGGCCAGGAGTCGTTCACGGCAGAGTGGACCTACCTGAGCTGCGAGCGCGCCTAGAGCGCCGCCACGGCCCGGTTGAGACGGGCGCTGGCTTCGCGGGCAACCTCACTCACTGCGGGGTTTCCGATGATCTCCAGCGCCACCTTGGGCTCCATGGCACTGACGACGGTTTGGCCTGCCGCGTCGACGTACACGCAGACGTTGCAGGGCAGCAGGACGCCCAGATCCGGCTCGGCACCCAGGGCTTGCCAGGCCAGGGGCGGTGCACAGGCGCCGAGAATCAGGTACGGCGGCATGTCCTTGCCGAGCTTTTCCTTCATCTTGGCCTGGATGTCGATCTCCGTCAAGATGCCGAAGCCCTCCTTCTGCAGTTCTTCCCGGGCGTTGGCAACGGCTTGCTCAAAAGGCGCAGACACCGCTTTGCGGATGGTGTACTTAGGCTGAGTCTGGGTCGTCATGGGGCCTCGGACGTGGCCATACCGGACTTGGCTTTGGTGGTGGCGGAGCGGGCATGGCCGACTGCCAAGTAGACGAAACCGAAGTAGAAGCGACGTTCTGACACCCTCAGGTGCCGCCGCATGGCTGCCGGAACGTCGCGGCTGATGCTGGCCAGGGTGACGCAGAACGGCCGCACGGCGAGCAGCATGACGCGCAGCAGCGGCGTCGGCCAGAACCGGGGGCGCCGCAGATCGAGTACAACCAGTCGACCCCCGGGGGCCAGCGCAGCAGCCACGCGGTCCACAACTCCGGCATGCTCCGGCCCGAGGTTCAAGGCAAACGTGGCGAGCACGCCCTGGATGCCATCCGGCAGCGCCACGCGGGCCACATCCGCCTCCACGAGTTCCACATTGGACCAGCCTGCGGCAGCCGCGCGGGCTGCGGCTTGTTCCAGCATGGCGGGGCTCAGATCGATGCCAATGACGCGACCCTTGGCCCCCACGGCCGCCGCCAGGGCCGACAGGTTACGGCCCGTTCCTACTCCCAGCTCAACCACCGTGTCTCCGGGCTGAAGGCGCAGGGCATCCACGGCCCGCCGGCGATAGAAATGGTCTCGAAACCCCATGAGGTGGTACAGCGCAGCCTGCTTGTCGTAGTGCCGGGCCCGCTTCTGGTACGTAGCCCTGACCCGATCGCTCTCGGACACAGCCCGCGCAGTGGCTGCCCGGCCTTCAGCCATGTCCTTGCTACCGGGTTGCATCCGGCGTTCAACCGTCCAAGGCAACCAGATTGACCCCATGACACTCATCACTTGTGCATGAGCGAGGCAAACAAGCCCTGCCCACCCACGAGCCAACGCGTCATGGAGGTCCTGGACGCGGCGGAAGGTCCGCTGTCGCCAACCCAGTTGATCGACCGGACTGGGCTCAAGCGACGAACCCTCTACGAAGCGCTCTCCTGCCTGAGTCGCCAGGAAATGGTCCGCGTCGGCACGTCCCTGCGCGATGCACGCCGACGACGCTACGTCATCCAGGATGGCCTGCAACGCGGCTTGTGGCGCAAGCAGTTGCTACATGGCGAGACGCCGCCGGGCCGCACCAGCTAATCGCGGCGCCGGGCCACGATGACCGCGTAACCCAAGTGGCCCGCCGCCAGGGATGCCTCTGCTTCGGCAACCAGGCTGCGAAGGTTGGATGCATCGTCCAATGCGTCAAGCAATTGATCCACGTTGACTCTTGACCGAATCCGATCGCGAATGGCAGCAATTAGGCCGGGGCGATTGTCGGCGTACTCGATGTGGAAGTGGTGGGCCAGGTCCTCGCGAAGCTGCCGGTCGGGGCTCGCGTCGCCCAGGCAAGCGGCAAATGCAGCGGCACTGCGGAAACTCTCTGCCGGCTCCTCGACCGTGACATCCGAAAGGAGCAAGTAGCCCCCGGTGCGCAGGCGTTGCCGGAGCAATTCCAGCATGGTGGCGCGGTTGCCCATGAGGCACAACGTGCATTCGGCCACCACGGCGTCGAAGGTACCGTCCAGTTGGGCCAATTGCTCACCGGGAAGTGCCAGGAAACGCAGGGATTCCGCCAAGCCGGCTGCCTGCCCCCGCTGGGTTGCCACGGCCACGTTGTTTGCGTCGGCGTCAATGCCGGTAACGTGACAGCCGAAGGTTTCGGCCAGCAGCACGGAGGTGGCGCCCTTGCCGCAGCCGACGTCCAGTACACGGGAGCCGGGCTTCAATCCGGCACGGCTGGCCAACTCCTTGGTCAACTCCTCGCCGCCAGGGTGCAGGCTACCGCCCAGCACGGCTTCGACCAGGGGATGGGAATAGAGGCCGGTGGCACAGGCGGCGCCGCCCCTGGCCAGCAGGTGTTCAATCAACAAACCCCCAGTCAACGGCGGCGGGCTTTACGTTTGCCTTGTGCGCAAAAGGGCATGAATTGGACGCTATGGGCGGACGACTGGCAAGCCGCCTGGGCCCTTCGCCTGGCGCTGGTAGTGCTCGCGCATGGCGTAACGGCCGTCCCGCGTGGTCAGGTTGTAGCCGCAAAAGGGCACCAGTTGCCCCTCGGGCGTGGGGACGTTGATGCAGCATTTTCCGAGCCGGGCCAAGTCCACTGTGTCGGCGTCCATGAAGCCGGTGACGGTGACGGCCAGCATGCGGGGGAGGAAACGCTCCAATGCCTGGGGGACGGCGATGCCGCAGCAATCCGCAGCCACCCGCGCTGCAGCAAGGCCTTCCGGGCGACCGGCCAGCAGGTCCATGAATTGCTTTTCCTCAAACGCCGCAACGACGTCCCGGTAGGCATCCTCGCTCACCAGCCGGGTCAGGGGCATGGCTTGCTGCCTGCCCTTGCGGTCTTCCCCGGTGGCCAGGAGCATGGTGGCGCTGCTGCA
>JBFJVP010000051.1:0-11596 GCA_041624075.1 Thermoplasmatota archaeon
ACTTTGCGGTTGGGTCGGTCGCTTTGGGGTTGGATTTCTGGGGTGACCCAGCCGTCGTTGGCCATGCGGTCGAGGGTGCGGTAGATCTGTGCCTGGTCGGCGGGCCAGAAGTGGGCGATGGAGCCGTCGAAGTACTGGGTCTTCAGGTCGTATCCGGTCAGGGGCTCGGTGGTGAGGATGCCAAGGATGGCGTGGGCCAGGCTCACGGGGCTACTATGACTCGGCACCTACATGACCGCTCCGATGTAGGATAAGTCCTATATGACACGTCATACATGGCCGGCCCATGGCCCTGGAAGCCGCATTCACCGTCGCCAACCTGATCGCCATGATCGGCTGGCTGCTCCTGCTCATCGCACCCAACTGGAAAGCCACCCGACTCGGACTGCCGCTGGCCATCAGCTTCCTCCTGGCCCTCGCCTACATCGCCCTGGCCGCCGTGGGCTTCCCCAAAGCCATCCAGGCCGGCGGCGGCTTTGGCAGCCTCGAACAAGTCGAAGCACTCCTGGGACAACCGGCCGCCCTGCTGGCCGGGTGGATCCACTACCTCGCCTTCGACCTCTTCGTCGGCTCCTGGATCGCCGCCGACGCCCTGCGCCAGGGCTTCCACCGCCTCGCCACGGCCCCCGTTCTCGTACTCACTTTCCTCGCCGGCCCCGCAGGCCTGGCCCTCTACTTCCTGATGCGAGCCATGATCTGCAAGAAGCTCACCGTCGAGATCGCCGGAGGTGCACCCCATGCCTAAGGGAACCCGCGCGCCAAGCTTCAGGCAAGCCCGCCAACAGGAACCCCTCCTCTGGTGGTGGGGCATCGCCCAACTCGCCCTCGTGCCCATCGCGCTGGTCGCCATGGCACTCGACCCCCGCACCGTCGATGGGGTTGACAACTGGCTCAAGCCCACCAAGTTCCTCATCGGCGGCGGCATCTACTGCCTCACGGTTGCCCTGCTGCTCTTACCCCTCACGCCCGGCCGCCCGCGCACCTACATCCGCCGTGCCACCGCCATCGCCTTGGCCATCGAACACCTCATCATCAGCACCCAAGCCGCGCGGGGGGTTCCCAGCCACTTTGCCCGGAGCCTCGATCTCAATGGCCTTGCATACGCCATCATGGGCTGGGCCATCGCAGCGCTCACCATCGCGGCCGTCGTCCTCTTCGTCCGCTACCTGCGCGACCCCGCAGTGCGCACGCTGCCCGCACCCCTCCTGTTGTCCATCCGCATCGCCTTGGCCATCAGCCTCCTCGGCTCCATCGCCGGCGGGGCCATGAGTGGCATCAACAGCCACAGCGTCGGCGCCGATAACCTGGAAGCCGCCACCGAACCCGAAGGCCTACCCCTGGTCGGCTGGAGCACCCAGCACGGCGACCTGCGACCCGCCCACTTCGCGGGCCTGCACGCCATCCAGGTTGTTCCCGCCATGGGCTGGTGGATGTCTCGGCCAAGCCCTTCACATCGCGCCCACCGCATCAGCGCCATTGCTGGAGTCGGCGCCGGAATGCCCAACGCAAGCCGCGCCCCCCTGGTGGCGGTCTGGCTCGCAGGGCTCGCCTACGGCACCTTGGTCTTGGCGCTCTTCGCCACAGCCCTTCTGGGCATTCCCGCGCTCCCCAGCTAACCCAACCACCGCCCCTGCGGCACTGCCGCGCCGCGCTCGGATTCATATACAATACAGGAGTTGATTTTCCGTGGCGCGAAATGCGTGGCTCGCCGGTTGTACCGTCCTCACCCTGATGGCGCTGATGCCGGCCACCGGTTTGCCCCTGGATGGCGCGCTGCGTGAACCCGGTAGCCAACTCTGGCACCACGAAGCGCCAGGCCAAGGCATTGACGTCGCCGTGGCATCCGATGGGGCGGCCTTGGTCCTGAGCCAACTGGACGGCCACGCTTGGCTCACCCGCGTCGACGAGCAGGAATCCTGGCGCCTGGATCTCGGACCGGGCGTGGTCCTTTCCGTCGTAGCGCCCGCCGTCCCCCAGTTGGTCCCGATGCCGGGCCCCGGAGCAGGCTTGGAAGGCGCCGTGCCCCAGGTTGGACTGCCAGTCGATGCCGTTGTCTTGGCGCAAACCACCGCGGGCGCCCTACTGATCGGCGTACGGGATGGAACGGTCGCCTGGACGAACACACCGACGCCCGGCCTGGATGCCATCGACCTCGCGCTCCACCCATCTGGCTCCCGCGTGGCAGTGGCCGGAACGGTTTCCCGGCAAGCCACCGGCGCCGACTTCGCAGCTGTTGTGGTGGACGCCGCCGGCAACACGGTGTGGCAAGCGGCGCACGCCATCGACGGCCGCAGCGCCGACTACGCCACCGCCGTCGCCTTCGTGGGCGACCGGGTCGTCGTAACGGGAATCTCCCTGATGGCGGGTATGTCCTGGTGCGCGGAGACAGTCGTCTACGAGGCCGACGGCGCGATGGCATGGCGCGACCATTACCCCGGTGGCGACGAGACCCGTTACTCCATCCTGCTGGATGTGGTCGGCGACCAGCACGGCAACATGTACGTTTCCGGCACCAGCGCCAAAGTGGGCGGAGGCAGCGGCAGCGACGGTCTCGTGATCGCCTACACTCCCGACGGTGCCCGCCGCTGGGAACACGGCTGGAACGGCCCGCAGGATCGCACCGACCACTTCAGCCGCGTGGCGCTTGGGGCGGACGGATCCGTCATCGTTGCCGGCTCAACGTACGCCAGTAAGACACACGCCTTCGATGGCGTGGCCATGGCCCTTGATCCATCCGACGGCCATGAGAAATGGATCACGACCATGGCTGCGCCAGGATTCACCCAGGTCGTGGACCTGGCCGTGTCCGGGGACACCACCTACATTGCCACGTCGAGGCATGATGATTCCTGGAACCAGGCCGTTGTGGCCCTGCGCGGGGGCGAGATGGCGTGGCAACAGGTGCACGACAGTGGGGGTCGGGACAAGGCCGTGGGCGCGGCCCTGTCGCCCTGGGGTGACACCATCGTCGTGGTCGGCTCCTCCGTCCGGGATTCGAACGTGGCCACCGTGACCGCGTACGCTGCGTCTGTGACGTTCCCGTAGATCGACCCACTGCCAGTCGGGTCGGCCGTGACACGCACGGCACGGGCTCGCCTTCAAGAACCACCTCCGAGTCGGCCGCCGCGTGAGCCCGTACCGCCTACCCGCCGAGTGGGAGCCCCAGGAGTCCGTCTGGTTCGTCTGGCCCCGCGACCCGCTCACGTGGCCAGATCGCGTGGACAAGGCCCGATCGGCCATCGCAGCCGCCGTGAAAGCCGTGGCAGCACACCAAGCAGTCAACCTGGCCGTGCACCCGGACCTGGTCGAAGACGCCCGCTCAGCCGTCGGCGGCCACCCCAATGTCCACCTCCACCCCGTCGAGCACCAGGACTCCTGGATCCGCGACTACGGGCCCCTGAGCCTGGTGGACGACTCCGGCAACCGTCGCATGCTGAAGTTCGAGTTCGACGCCTGGGGCGGCAAGTACGAGAGCCTCATGGCGGACAACGACGTCGTCCCCCGGCTGACAGCAACCGGCGCCCTTCCCGACTTCGAGCCCGTCGACTTCATCCTGGAAGGCGGCGCCGTGGAAACCGACGGCCAAGGCACCTTCCTCGCCACGGAATCGGTGGCCGAAGGGCGCGGCCAGAGCCTCGAAGAACACGAAATGGCCCTGCGCGACCACTTGGGGGCCCAGCGAGTCCTATGGCTTGGCGACGGCATCGAAGGCGACGACACGGACGGCCACATCGACACCATCACCCGATTCGTCGCTCCCGGCAAAGTGGTCACAACTGTCGCCCCCAACGGCCACCCCGACCACGCCACCTTGGCCGAAAACCGCCGGCGCCTGGACACCTTTGAGGACGCCAAGGGGCGGCCGCTGGAAGTCCTGGAACTCCCCGTGCCCGAACGCCAGACCACCGACCGCGACGATGTCTTGCCCGCAGGGTATGCCAACTTCCTCATCACCAACGGCGTCGTCCTCGTGCCGCAGTACGGTTGCCCGCAGGACGCCGACGCCCACGCCGTGATGGCCGCATGCTTCCCCGACCGCCAAATTGTCGCCATCGATCACCGCGATCTGATCTGGGGCTTCGGTGGCATCCACTGCTTGTCCATGCAGGTGCCCGTCGCCTGAACGCAGCCACAACGGTCGCGGCGCCGCATCCAAGCCGCTCCACCTTTGCGCCCCGCAAGGTCCCCGCAACCCGGCACGTCGTGGGCATACCGGCGGCAGGCCGGCTGTATGGTGGGGCATCCAGCACAACCGCGGCCCAGTAGGCTACGCAAAACATTCTTTTTGTAACCCCTATACAGCGGTCATGCGCGCGGTCCGCATCGTACCCAAACGCCCCATCAATCGCTCTCGCGGGCGTTGGTCGGCACTCCTTGCTGCCCTCCTGTTGGCAGCCACCCTGGCGCCGGTGGGGCTTGGAAGCCCATCCCCATCGCCTGGGCCCTTCAACATCGACAGCGATGGCGACGGCTTGACGGACGGCGACGAAACCCAGACCTACGGCACCGACCCCTACCGGGCCGACACCGACGGGGACGGGCTGACAGACGGCGACGAGGTCAGCAACCTCGGCACGGACCCACTTGACGCCGACAGCGACAACGACGGCTTGACGGATGGCGCCGAAGTGGATACCCATGGCACCAATCCCCTGGCCGCCGATACCGACCGGGACGGACTAACCGACGGCGCCGAAGTGAACACCCACGGCACCAGCCCCCTGGCGGCCGACACCGACGGCGACGGCCTCTCCGACGCGGCCGAGGTGAACACCCACCGCACCGACCCGCTGCACCGCGACACCGACCGCGATGGGCTCACGGATGCAGCAGAAGTCAACCGCCACCGCACCAACCCCTTGGCCGCCGACACCGACGGCGAGGGCCTCAGCGACGGCGACGAAGTCAATCAATACAGCACCAACCCGTTGTCCACGGACACCGACGGCGACACACTGAGCGACGCCGACGAGGTGCTGACCCACGGAACCAACCCATTGGCCTCCGACACGGACGCCGACGGCTTGAGCGACCCCACTGAACTCTTCACCACGGGCACCGACCCGGTCTTGCGCGACACGGACGGCGACGGCCTCGGCGACGGCAGGGAAGTCAACGTGGAACGCACCAATCCCCTGGAGCGCGACACGGACGGCGACAGCCTGACCGACGGCCAAGAGGTCAACACCTACTCGACCAACCCCCTGGAACGCGACACGGACGGCGACCGCCTCACCGACGACCAGGAAGTCTACCGCTACAACACCGAGCCCACCAACCCCGATACGGATGGCGACGGCCTGATCGACGGTGACGAAGTGCTGGACGAGCACACCGATCCCTTCAACCGCGACACGGACGGCGACGGCATCTACGACGGCCCCGAAGTGCACCGTTACGGCACCGATCCGCTCAGGGTCGACACGGACAACGACCGCCTCACCGACCTGGAGGAGCTTCAGGTTGGATCGGACCCCCTGATCGTGGACACCGACGGCGATCAGTTGACCGATGGCCAGGAGGTCCTCGACTACGACACCCGACCCACCGACCGCGACACGGACGGCGACCTTCTGGACGATGGCCGCGAGGTGTTGCACTACGGCACCGACCCCCTCGACCCCGACACCGACGGCGAGGGCCTCATGGACGGGCCCGAAGTGGACCTCCACGGCACTGACCCGCTTTCGACGGACACTGATGGTGACGGGCTGGATGACGCCCAGGAAGTCAACACCCACGGCACGGACCCCCTGAACCTGGACACCGACGCTGACGCGCTGGACGACGGCCAGGAAGTGGACCGCTACAACACCGACCCCTTCAACCCGGACACCGATGACGACGGCTTGATGGACGGTCCCGAAGTCAATATCCACGCCACCAACCCCCTGCGCCGCGACACCGATGGTGACGCCTTGATCGACGGCGACGAGGTGAACCTGCACGGCACCGACCCGCTGGACCGGGACACGGACGGCGAGGGCCTGGAGGACGGCGACGAGGTGAACGTCCACGGCACCAATCCGTTGGCCGTCGACACCGACGCAGATGGCCTCAGCGACGCGGAGGAAATCGCCACCTACGGCACGGACCCGCTGGTGGCTGACAGCGACGCCGACGGCCTGACAGACGGCGATGAAGTGATTCTTCACGGCACGGACCCCCGCAACCCGGACACCGACGGGGACAACCTGCTCGATGGCGCGGAGGTGAATACCCACGCAACGGATCCCCTGGACGCCGACAGCGATGATGATGGCCTGATCGATGGCGATGAGGTGCTGGTTCACTTCACCGACCCGCTGGCCGTGGACACGGACGCCGACGATTTGCGCGACGGCGACGAAGTCAACACCCACGCAACGGCTCCACTGGACCCCGACACGGATGGCGACGGGCTGACGGATGGCGATGAGGTGCTCCTGTACGGCACCCTGCCCCTGAATCCGGACACCGACGGCGACGATCTGATTGATGGCGATGAGGTGCTGATTGAGGACACCGACCCACTCAACCCTGACACCGACGGCGACGGCCTCACCGATGGCGCCGAGGTACACATCCATGGCACCAGCCCACTGATGCGGGACACCGACCTCGACTGCTACGAAGACGGCGTTGAGGTGGGCCTGGGCAGCGACCCCACGGATCCCGCGACGATTCCCACGGCGGCCGGCCCCGTGACGTTGATTACGCCCCTGACGGGCGACCACGACATCACGGGCAACGACCTGTGTCTGCCCTACGAGGTTGAGCAACCCGAGGCGCCGGAAGTGCCGGCGGCCGAAGTGCCCGAGGCAGAGGTCCCGGAGGTCCCGGAGGCCCCGACTGCGGAGGTTCCAGAGCTCGAGGCTCCAGCTGCGCCTGAAGCCGAAGCTCCAGACGCTCCCGAGCCGGAAGCCGAGGTGCCCGAGGTGCCGGAAGCCACCACCCCGTAACCCCCTGCCTCCTTTACCCTCCACAGCCCTGCCCGTTTGTGGAGCGACCGCGCCTCAAACCCTTCCTCAGCTGGGCTCGCCTCGCGGATGAAGTGCTGCTTCTGCAAGGTGGAGGGCTGCGCCTCTACCTGCATGGCGAATCGGTTCCCGCCTTGGCCGCCCTGCTTCCCGAATTGGACGGCCGGCAGATCCAGAAAGCCGCCGCTGCAGCCGGCCTTGGCACCAGTGAAGCCACAGAACTGGTCGAGCCTCTGGCAGCGCGAGGCGTCCTGGATGACGGGGAGGACCTGCCGGATTCGCCCTTGGCGCGGGCCCTCTCCCCGTGGACTCATCGGCCGCGCGCAGCGGCTGCACGGATTGCGGGGGCTTCGATCAGCGTCGATGGCTCGGGCGACGCCGCCGCTGCCGTAGCCCGGGCGGCGTTGGAGGTTGGCCTCCTTGTGGAGGAGGATGCGCCCTTCACCATCGTCGCACGGGATGCGCCCCTGCCGGCCCCGTCCCCCGTCAGGAATTCGGTAGCTTTCGTCCTCGATGGGCCATCGGCCTGGGTGGGACCAACGTGGCTTCCGGGTCACGCCTGCTCGGAGTGCCTCGCATCCCGCCTGCAGGGCCAAATGGTGAGGCCGGAAGCCACGCAAGCGCTGGAGAAACGGCCAGACCGGGTGGGACAACCGGCGGTCTTGCCGACCCTGGCGTGGCAGGCAGCGGCCATGGCGGTCCAGGAGGCCCTCTTCGTATTATCTGCCGCCCGTCCCCCCGCCCTGCTGGACGCGGCAGCCGAATTGGGCATCGGCGCGCTTCGCGTCCATCCGGTCTTGCCAGTGCCCGACTGCACGGTCTGCGGTGGGCCGCAATGAAGGGGGCCCCGATTCTTGAACCTGGCCTGGCCCTGCCCCCAGAAGTGACTCGGTCGCTCCAAGCCGTGCTCTGTAGTACCCGCACCGGCATCGTGAGCGACTTGGCCCTGCGTGAGGCCCCGCCGGACGCGGCCGGCGACGCCGTGGGCACCGTCATGGTGACGGGGCGCCTGGCTGGCGGAAAGGCCGTGGGTTGCAACGCCTTCGAATCGGGGCGGGCGTGGGTGGCAGCCATCGGGGAGGCCATTGAGCGGTACGCCGCCATCACAGGCTTCAAGTGGATCCGAACGCGGCGCATGACCCCCGCCGAGGCCATGCAGCGGGGCGCATTGGACCCGAGTAGCCTGGCCAGCGTGGCCGCCATTGAGGTGCCGGATCACGATGGCTTTGCGCCCTACGACGAGGCGGCTCCGATCGACTGGGTCCAGGGTTGGAAACTACACCCGGGCGGCACCTTCACGCCTGCCTGGCTGCCGGCCCAAGTCGCCCTCGCCGGCTACCGCCCGCCCCCGCCGGAAACCCGCTTCGCTTGGGCGTCCACGTCCGGCTGTGGGGCAGGCAATACGTTGGCGCAAGCCATCCGATCAGGCTTGACGGAGCTGATCGAACGAGATGCCTTTGCTACGGCTTGGCTGGAGCGCCGGCCCGTACCCCATATCCAGGCCTCGAGCGTCGAGGACCCGGACGTGGCGGCATGGATCGAGCACCATCGCAGCCGCGGCCGGGAACCATCGCTGGCGTGGCTGATCAATGACCTTGGCGTGCCCGTGGTGGCCGCGCAAATCGTCGATCGCCAACCCGGTTCGCGGCGCCGTTACCTGGCCGGCTTCGGAGCCGGCGTGGATGGACGGCGTGCCGTGCGGCGTGCCGTGGAGGAGGCCGCCCAGATCAGCCTCCTCATGATGCACCTGGAACGCACCGGCGCCACACCTGCACCCGGCGCCTCGCCGCAAACCCTGGAGGAGCAAGCCCTGTACTGGCAGGACAGCAAGCGCCTGCATCTGCTGGACTTCCTCACCCAAGCCCCCAAGCATGTGCCCTACGAGGACCTGCCACAGGAAGCCACGGGAACCCCCCGCGGCGATGTCTTGCGCTTGTTGGACAAGTTGCACCGACGGGGCCTGGACGTCTTCGTTCTCGACATCACGCCGCCCGACGTGCAACACCTGCCCCTGCGCGTAGCCGCTTGCATCGTACCCGGCCTGCAACCGGTGCGCATGGCCAACAAGCCTTGGTGCATCAACAACCCAAGACTCGCCAAACCCCCGGAGCAATTGAACCGCCTGCCACCGCCGTTTGCTTGAGGCGGCGGCCGGCCGCGCCAGGGCAACCTCCGTGCCCGTTCTGCCTAATTCGGCCCTTCCAGGTAGGAACTGCCGTTGAGCATCTGCATCAAATCGTTGGTGACGTCACGAGCCTCATCCGCCGTCAGTCGGCCGGATTCCCGCAATCGCTTGATCCGCATTCGCAGCCGGCGACGAAGATCGGTGGGATCGTAGCGCACCCATTGCAACATGTCCGCCACGCGGCTGCCTGGCAGAATTCGGGTGACAGACCACTGGCCGTCCGCATCCACCTCAATCCACGCCTCGTTGGTCTCACCAAACAGGTTATGGTAATCGCCAAGCGCGTCCTGGTACGCGCCCACCAAGCACATCGCCAGGTAGTACGGTTTGTCCGGCAGCAAATCGTGCACAGCCAAGTGGGGGCTGCTGCCAGCCACATCAATAAACCGCCGAATCTCGCCGTCGGAGTCGCATGTGATGTCTGCCACCGTCGCCACGCCTGTTGGCTTTTCACTCAGGCGGTGCAGGGGCAACATGGGGAACTGCTGCTTGACTCCCCAAACATCGGGAAGGCTCTGGAAGAGACTGAAATTGGCCACCAGTTTGCGACTAAACAGTGCGCTGGCCTGCTCGTACTCCTCGCTCTCTGTCTCGTCCTCCGCCTCCAACAGTTGCCGGATGCGCTCCAGAATCGACCTGAACAACACCTCGCTGCGCGACAACGCCTCCAGGCTCAAGTGGCCCAAGTCGAAAAGATTCTGCATGTCATCGCGCAACTCCAGGGCGTCGTGGAAGGACTCAAACGCGTTCTTGCTGCTGAGGTCCTGGTATGTCTGATACAGGTTCGCCAGGCTGATCGGGTCGTCCTCGCGTGCCCCGTCAGGGTCCGGCTGCGGTTCGTAACTGGGAACCCGCCGCAACACATTGACCACCAGCACAGCGTGATGGGCCACCACCGCACGACCCGATTCGCTGATCAGGTCGGGCATGTCGACGCCCTGTTCATCGCAGACGTCCTTGATCTGGGCGACCACGGTGTTGGCGTACTCCTCCAAGCTGTAATTGGCAGAATTGGCGCCACTGGAGCCACTGCCATCGTAATCCACGGCCAGGCCTCCGCCCGTGTCGAGGTAGCGCAGATCAATGCCCATCTTGACCATCTCGGCGTGGATGCGAGCTGCTTCACGCACACCTCGGCTGATGCGCCGAATATCACTGATCTGGCTGCCGATGTGGAAGTGAAGCATGGCCAACTGATCCAGGTGGCCGGCTGCCTTCAGGCGCTCCACGGCGTGCAGAACCTCGGGGATGGTGAGGCCAAACTTGGCGCGTTCGCCGCCACTGAGAGCCCACTTGCCCGGCGCCTTGGAGCGCAGCTTGAGACGAATGCCGAGCAAGGGCTTGCGCTCCAGATTCTTCATGATGGGCAGCAAGTGATCCAGTTCTCCGATCTCGTCCAGAACGATGATCACGCGGTCCTTGAAGTGGGCGGCGTGGCAGGCTGCTTCCAGGAACGTGCGATCCTTGAAGCCGTTGACGATCAAGAGGCTCTTTCGATTGGGATCCATGGTCAAGGCAGCCACCAATTCCGCCTTGCTTCCCACCTCCAACCCGTACCGCCACTTGCGGCCCGCCCGCGCCAAGGTTTTGACGACCTCACGGTGCTGATTCACCTTGACGGGGAACACGCCCCGGTACGCTGCCTTGCAGCCGTTGGCCTTGAGGGCCTCCTGGAATGCCGTGTTGAGTCGATCAACGCGGTGCTGCAGAATCTGGGGGAACCGTAGCACCACGGGTGCCGGCGTGCCCTCTTTGGCAAGGCTTTCCACGATTTCCAGCAAGTCCACGCGGGGGCCATTGGGGCCCAACGGCCTAGCGGTCAGCGTGCCGCGAGAAGAGATGTCGAGATAGCCCTCGGACCAGTTCTCGACACGGTAGATATCCTGGGCCTCTCGAGGAGTCAGGCGGGCCACGCCGCTTGGACGCGGAACCTCGTTCTTAAGCAAGTGGGGGTGGTTAGCACAACAGCCGCAGGGCGCCCGGCAGGATACGGATGGTGCACGGTGTTTGCCCGTAGACCTCCCCATCGCCGACGAGTTTGGATTCCCCCTGATGTTCGATGCGGATTTCCTTGGCCCGGTGGTGGACGACGCGGGGGTCCTTCATGTGGGTGCCATCAAACACGCGCAACAGCAGGCGCAGGACCGAGGTGCGGCTGGCGGCACGAAGGGCCACCACGTCCAGCCATCCGTCGTCGATCTGTGCCATGGGCGCCAGCTTCATGTTGCCGCCCGCGTGGATGTTGTTGCAAACCGACACCAGCAGGAAGTCATCCTCCACGACTTGCCCGTCCAGTACCAGCCGCGTGGGCAGCGTCCGCAGGCGAGCCAGTTCAGGCAGCGCCGCCACGGTGTACGCCCTGGAGCCCATCCACTTGAGCCTGCGGTTGGCGCGATCGGTCACACTGGCCAAGAGGCCGGTTCCAAACACGTTGATGAAGTGCCGGCTGCCC
>JBFJVP010000052.1:0-11550 GCA_041624075.1 Thermoplasmatota archaeon
CGAATCGGAACCCGTCAACCCGTCTGCCACGGAGCCGGCGCGCACTGCGCCGCCGCCCACTGGGCCTGCACCTACCCGGCCTGCGCCGCAACCCGTGGCCCCGGGCGGGCGCCCAGCTGATCAGCGGACCGCCGGCTACGAGGAATTGTCCACGGGCGCGGCTGAATCCCGGGCCCCTCGGGTATTCCAGCGTCAAGGCGAGGTCGAACGCGGCCGCGTCCACCCTCCCCTTGGCCAGGCAGCACCCCGCGCCACGGCGCCGGCGCCTCCTCCAGCAGCGCCCGCCACGCACGCCACCCACGCCGCGCCCGCGTCGCCGCAGGCGATGGCGCGCACGCCACCCCCTGTGCCCCCCGCGCCCCCTGTTCGGGCGGCGCAACCTTCCTCGGAGTCCACCATGTCCCCCCGCATCGCCATTCTGCAAAGTGAATTCAACTACGACGTGACCAGCATGATGGCCGACTTGGCCAAGCAGCACGCCGATCTGTTGGGCGCGTCCATCACCCGGCACGTCATGGTTCCCGGCGTCTACGACATGCCGCTGGCCGCCAAGCTTCTTGCCAAGCGAGCCGACGTGGACTGCATTGTAGCCCTCGGCTGCGTCATCCAGGGAGACACGGGCCACGATGACATTGTCATCCAGCACGCCGCCCGCAAGCTCGCCGACACCGCGTACGAGTACGAGAAACCGGTTGGATTCGGGGTCACGGGGCCCGGCATGACTCGCCTGCAAGCGGAAGCCCGGATCGTGGTCGGCAAGAACGCGCTCGAATCCGCCGTCAAGCAGTGGCGCGTGGCCCAAAGCCTACACGGCTAGGCCTGGTCCGCTCGCCGCAGCTCGCGCCCGAACAGGCCAACAACCGTGCCAAAGCATCTAAGACAAGTGCCGGTTAGCGTCTCCTTATGTCAGCCGTCAGGCCGGTTGTCGTTCTTCTCGCAGCCTTGCTAACTGTGGCCCCAACCACGTACGCAGGAACCGCCGACGACCCCGAAATCACCGATCCCGCCGGCGACGCACAAACCGACTTCACCGATGTCACCAACGTGTGGTTCGTCCTTCGCGACGACGGCATGGTGGAGATCTCTATGGGCGTCGTGACGGCGCCACCGACTCCTGGATTGACGCCGCTGGGATTGGCCGGGGCGTCGCTCACGTACTACGTGCTGTTCACGCCCTACACCGCAGCCGGAGAGCGAGTGACGCCGGACAGCCCCGACTACCACTACAGCTACGTTAGCGCACGCTTCACGTCGGAGCCATCACCCGAGTTCTGGTCCTTTGCCCATGGAGTGGCGTACGACGGCGATACCGGGGTCACGCTAGGCACCCGGGGAACCTTGGAAGGCCGCGTCGACGGCAACACGCTGGTCTGGGTGCTGGACCCAAGCATCGATCACATCGGCTTGACGCCCGGTATCGTTGCCGGGTCGTCCCTGCGCGAGGTGAGTTCCTACTCATCGATCGTGCCTCGTGTCGTCGTGGGGTTGATCATTCCGGATGATGACGCGCCCGACGATGGCTTCGGGCGGGACTTCACGTTCCCGGCCCCCGCCCCGGAGCCCACCGGACCCCTGACGCATTACGTTGATCTGTCCGAGCCCCGTGTGATTCAATCGTTCCCTAACGCCACCTCAGACGTCTTCATTTACAATTGGACCAATGTCCCGAAGGACATCCAGGTCGACTTTGGCGCCGAACTGGCCAACGGGTCGCTTGCATTGTCCATTACTGATAGTGGTAATACCACCATGCTGGAGGCGCAGATCACACAATCGGTCAACTTGACTGAGACGTTCCGCAACGTGACGACCGGTGCCTGGCAACTGCGCATTGAATACACGGATTTTGCCGGCCAGTTTCAGTTTGACGTGAAGGAGGCGCCGCCTGCCCCGAAGGACACGGGCGGAGCTGGTGATGGCAATGGGGACAACGCTGGCGCTGGCGACCAAGACACGGGTACTCCAACCGATTCGTCGGAGCCCACTGGCAGCCAGCCGTCAACGGGCGTCGATGAGGGCAGTCCGGATCAGGAGTCTCCGGGGATTGGCGTAGCGGCCCTTCTGCTGGTCGCCGGCGTGGGCGCGGCGCGGCGCAGGCGGTAGCACCACCAAGCTACCGGGTAACGAGTAAGCAGCAATGGTTAATGCGGTGCCCATCCACCTTCCCCACATGACGAAGCGAACGCTTACTGTTGGATTGCTCCTGTTTGCGGCCATGCTAGCTGGTTGTACCAATTCGACGGACGACGACGTCGCGACCTTGGAGGGTGACTCGCCAGCTGTTGAAACGAACGACAACAGCACCGCGGCGGACCCGGGTAATACTGGCAGTTCGGGAGGAACCGGGGCTCTGAACGGTACTACGGGTGCGGAGGCCGACCAGAATTCCACGGGTAACCAAACCGTAGACGAGCCTGTGGTGGAGGTCATTCCACCACTGTTTGCCAACACCACGGGTCCCTACGCCGGCCAAGCGTTGATTCCGATCAGGGTTTCCGGTAGCGCCAGTGGAGGCATGGATCCGGTCAATGCAACTTGTGCTTGGAGCGTCACTGGCGGTAGTGTTGCCAAGGCGACGGCTTGCACGACCACGGTCATCTTTGATGCGGGTGGCGAGTACGCCATCAACCTCACGGTGAGCGATGGTACCCAGAATTCCACGGTATCCACCTTTGCAACGGTCGCCTCGCCTGCGCCCGACGGCGCCCTGGGGGGCAACGTGTTTGCCTACAACGATGTCGTGGCCACCAGTGCCGGCGTTTCCAACGTCATTGGTCTTGCGACCGGAACGTATCCGTACCCGTCGGGCTCTGGCGTGGGTCTGTCCGTGCGTAGCGCTGCCAGCTCGGGGCCGCCGCTGGACGCCGGTACCCCTGTGTCGTTCTACATCCTTGACGCCGACTTGGCTCTGTTTGCGGGGCCCATTGCATCAACCGGTGGAGCTGACGGGTCGGCGTTGCGGTACGACACCAAGTGGGCCATCCCGGGAGACACGCCACCTGGAACCTACTACATTGCGCCCTTGGCCATGATTGACGGCGCGGGGTATTGGTTCCAGGATGCGGACTCTGACCTGTTCAAGGCCATGGAAATCATGGGCTAGGCCGCTTCAGGTAGTTGGCCCAAAACGCGTGATGCTTGCACGCCGCGACTAGGGTCCTTATCCATTTGCCCTCGGTTTTGCTGGTATGCGCCTGATGTTCACGGCGGTGCTGGTCCTGGCTGGGCTGGCGGCAGCGGCCCCCGACGATGCCCAGATCCGCGATGCCGGCGACGATGCGCCTCATGCATGGCTGGATGTCGTTGCCGTGTGGTTTGAAGCAGACGATGCCAATTTGACGGTCAACCTGGAACTGGCGGAAGCGCCGCCTAGCCCGGGTTTGCAAACGTGTACAGGCAGCGAGGCGTGCATTTACACGGGCCTTGATCTGCGCTATCGGGTGTTCTTTGAACCGCTTGGCCCCGATGCCGACGGCAAGGTCATGGCGCTGGCGTGGTTCAACAACACCGACGACAACTGGCAGTTCTTGGCGCTCCTGCTCGATGATGCAAACGAGACCGTGGCCGAGGCCCTGGTGCGTGGTGGAGTCGAGGAGAACACGTTGTCCTGGATTCTCCCCCGCGCCTCGGAGGTTCTTCAGGTGCCTGAGGGGCCGCTGACGGCTCCGTACGCCCTCATCAACACTTCTGCCCGGTCTTCGGCCCATGTGTGTGATGGCTTGTTGGCGTGCGTGCAGGTTGGCGAGGCTGACCACGATCCGGATCCCCTTTCGGGCGACCTCGGCACGGGCCCAACTGATACGGCCCCTGATGCAGGCTTTGGGGGCAACTTCACGTTCCCGTTTACTCCGCCCGCGCCCGAACCCGCGCCTGCGCCACCTGCGCGGCCCAAGGTCGAGCCAGAGCCCGAACGGGAGCCCGAGCCCGAGGCGCAACCCGAGGCCCCTGAAGAGCCGCAGGCTCAACCGGAGGTCGCGCCGCCGGCACCGGAATCCTCTCCGGTGGATGAGAATCAGGACCAGAAAGCGCCTGGCGCGGGGGCCGTGACGGCTCTCGTGGTGCTCGTGGCGCTCGCTGTGGCTGGCAGACGCCCGCCTACGGGTCGCCTAGGGTAAAGCGGCGCACCCAGAGTTTCTCGAAGAAGTGGTCCTCCCGAGCTGCCACGTCATGCCGGTATCCGGCCGATGCCAGCCGCTGCGCCAGTGGCGTGGGGTCGCTCAGGCTGGAATGAATGACGAGGATCACCTTGGGCAGCTCCGGCAGGCCAAGAACCTGGTCCGCAAAGCGCAGCACCACCCGGTTGCCATCCGCGCCGCCGTCAAAGGCCAGGTTCAGGGGGCCTTCCACCTCGTCATCCGGGCCCGTGGGCAGGTACGGCGGATTGAATGCCACCACGTCGTAGGGGCCATCCTGCTCCACGCCGATCAACAGATCCGCCTGGTGCGCCGCCAGCTTGAGTCTGTTCTGCTTGGCGTTGTGGAGCGCCAAGGTCACCGCGTGCTCGTTCAGATCCGTGCACACAACCTCCGCGCCGGCCCGGGCGGCCACCAAACTGACCAAGCCTGCGCCGCAGCCGACCTCAAGGAACCGGGTGCCCGGCCCCACCAGGTCGCCAACCACTCGCGCCAACAGGAACGTGTCGTCGCTAGGCTCGTACACATCCGGGTGCTTGCCAACGTACAAGCCCTGCCACTCCACTAACGCGCCTCCGCCAAGCGCGCCGTGAGCAAAGCAAAGCCCGCCGCAGGAACCTGCTCCGGTCGAGCAGAGGCAAGATCCAGTGACTCCAGCGCTGCCAGGGCCGCGTCCTTGTTGACTCCGAGATTCGACACCGCCGATGGAACCGTGTTGCGTAGCTGCTTGCGGCGTTGGCCAAACGTTCCATCCACCAGCGCCGTCCAGATTGCCTCATCGGCTACCACGAACGGTGCCTCGTCGTGAGGATCCAGGATCAGGATCGACGAATGCACCTTCGGCGGCGGGTTGAAGCAACCGGGTGGCACATCCCTCAAGTGGCGTACCTGCGCCCAGCGCTCCGCGTGCACTGTCAGGCGCCCATAGGCCTTGGTCCCCGGTACAGCCCGCAGCCGGTCGGCGAACTCCCGTTGATACATCAGCACTGCTCGGCCCCAGCGCGTGGCAGGCTCCCGCAGCAAGTCCAGCAGCTTGACCGTGATGGGCCCGCTGATCTGGTAGGGGAGGTTGCTGACCACTCGGTCGTACGGGCCCCACGCAGCCAAGTCCGCCTGCACCGCATCGGCCAAGCGAACGTCGACGTTGGGCCAGCGACCCTGCAGGGGCGCCGCCAATTCGGGATCGTATTCGACTGCCAGCACCTTTCCCTGCGGCCCCACAGCCTCTGCCAACAACTCGGTCAGGATGCCTGGGCCAGGACCGATCTCCAGCACGCGGTGCCCCGGCTCGATGCCGGCGGCTTCAATGATGCGCCGGGCAATGCGCGGCTCGCGCAGAAAGTGCTGGCCAAGCTTCGCGCCGCGCGCCATCTAGTAGCGCCGACCGCGCCGATCGTCTTCCGGCTTCTGCGGAGGCCGAGCGAAGATGTGGTACTTCTGGCTGGGGTCGGACAACTCCTCAATGACGCGCTTGACGACCACCTTCTCCGGGTGGGGCACATGCGCGCGCTCCTCGATGTCCGACAGACTCTCGAACGTCTTCTTGCGCCGCTCCTCCAGGATGTGCTGAACCGACTTCTTACCGACACCGGGTAGCAGTTCCAACGCGTGGTAACGCACACTGATGGCCGGTGCCTCGTTGAAGAACTTGACAAACCGCATCTCGTCACCGCGCAGGATGTCCTCGATGACGTAGGGCAACTCGCCGTGAGCGGCGGGAGTCAGGTCTTCGTACGTGATGCGACCACGAATCTTCTGGATCAGCCCGCGCTGGGCGACGTCCTTGCCGATGTAGGCCTTGTCTCCGATCGTGAAACTGACGCCCGTCTTGGGAACCAATTCGAAGAGCGTGAATTGCTGGTCGCCGATACCAAAGAGGGTCGGCTCGCGGCGGCTCGGGGGTGCGTCGGGACGCCCCTGAGGCAAGTAATCCAAGATGTAGACGTAGTCCTCCATGGGAGACCTCAGGCGACGTAATGTTTGTCGACGATGCCAATGATCGTCTGGAGGTCGTCTTCACTCAGGTCGTGGCGGGATTTCTGGAAAATCGACAACACATCCTCGGGGTGTTGGGGAACCAGATCCGCGATTCGAACGGCGTACTTGCTTTCCAGGGAAGGGAAGGCTGCCGTGACCTCGTCAACGATGGCGTTGGCTTGCTCCTTGGTGACGCGGGCGAAACGGCGCGCGTGCTCCAAGGCAATCTTCTGTTCGTAGGCCAATTCCTCGCGGGAATCCTGGGCTGCCTGTAGCATTTCCAGGACTTCGGCCAACGAAACGAGCCGGCCTTCCTCAACGATGTCGTCGAGGATGACGTCAGCGTCGCTCATGAGACCTCAGAAGACCTGCTTCAGGTGTTCGGCGCGGACGACGAGGGTCTTGGGCTTGTTGCCGTGGACCAGGTCGACGACGAAGGCCTCGCCCTGCTTGCCGGCAACGGTGCCGGTCTGGCCCTGGAAGCGCTTGTGCGGCATGCCCTTGTGCTGGGCTGCGTCCAGCACGATGGCGACCTTGCTGCCCTCAGGGAAATCCATGAGGATGCGGTTGGGGGAGGCGACGCCGCGGTCGCGGGGGTGCTTGGTGAGCACGCCGCGGGTTTTGCTGCGGAGGCCCTTGGAGCGGATCGGCATGGTAGTTCTCCTTTGAAATCTGAGGCCAACAGGGAGTTCCAGGTAGCGGCAGGCTGCGCGCTGGAGCGCCCGTGATGGACGGGTAGCCAGGCAGGACCGGCCGCCGTTCTTGAACCTTGCCATGGTCGCGTGGGTCCATGGGGCTCCGTTTGGCGCGGCCGCAGGGGTCCTGGGGCGGCCCGATTGGGGGGTGCGGCGCGCCGTTATGAAATGACCGGCGCCTGGGGTTGCGGTAGCCTGTGGGATTACTGGGCTTCCTAAGGGGTGTGGTTGTGGTGGCCGTCGGCGCGGCCGGTGCAGTGGTGGCCGGACATGTGGGTGTGGTGTGCGCCTTGGCCGTCGGCGCAGTGGTCGCCGCCGTGGCCGGTTAGGTGGTGGTGGCCGAGGCCCAGCGATTCGGATACGTCAGCGTGGCTCAGTTCATTGGCGCCTACGCCCACGACGAGCAGGCTGGCGATGGCAATGGCGACGGTGTATCTCATGGATGGCTCCGGGGCTGTGCGCTGTGGCTGCCCGATGCCCTAGAGCGCGCGCCGGCGACTTGACACCGGTGGCCGATTCGCATGACTGAGAAGGGGGTTGCTGGTTGCTGGGGGGAACCGCATGCCGCCCTGGGGTGTCGTGGCTCGGTTGGGTGCGGGCGTTGATCCTTTGCTGGGGTGAGGTCGCCTCACGTTGCCGGCAAGGAACTCCCCCCGCGTGGGATTCGCGGCCGGCCCGCCCTGGTTGGGCTGGGTGCGGCCGTCGTCGCTGACCAGTTCCTTGGTGCGGGTGCCACTCTGGGCGACCACGAGGATACTGAAGCAGTCGCTGGCTGGTTCGCCTTGGGGCCAGGCTTCGAGCGTGCCGGGGCCAAGCGCGTCGAGGCTGCGGTGGCCTTCATGGGTCGGCTTCTGGCAGCGGCGTCGTTGGCTTGGGCTCGGCGTGAACGGTGCTCGCGGCACGGCTCCGGGGCTTCACAGCAACTGGTCCCGAGTCATCGCGGCATACGGTCCAGGACCAGAATGACAAGCAAAACGACCAGAATGAAAGGCAGCAGCATCCACATCCACATCATGCTCATCATGAAGCCCCAGCCAAAGAGGCCAGTCCCGTTGCCAGCCAGGCTGGCCACCAGGAGCACGAGTCCCGCACCGGCCAGCATCCACGCCGCTGGGCGCTGCCAGGAGGTTGCCGTGGTGCTCACGTCTGACCCCCTGTACCCATGTGGTGTGGGGCGCCGTGCCCGCTCATGTGGGCTTGGCCGCAATGGGCGCCCTGCATGTGTTGCATGTGTTGCTCCCAGTCCGCATCGGTCGGGCCAGCGCAATGGTATCCGCCGTAGTCGGCCATGTGCCGGTGTCCGAGGCCCATCGTCTCGCTGAGGCCGCCGTGGCTGAATTCGTTGGCCGCAGCCAGCCCGGTCAACAACAGGCCGGCCGTGACGAGGTACAACAATTTGATCATGGATTCAACGAACCTGATGCTAATGCTGGGTCCGCAGGAAGTGATTGCCATGCCACGCTATTTAAAGGAAGAATCTGACTACCGACCGTGAGAACGGGGCCTTGTCCGCCGGCGCCCGGCCCGTACTCCCGCAGGGAGGACTTGGCCGCTGTGGCGGTGCTCAGTCGCAGTTACTCCAGAGGTGAACGGCCCCATCGATGACGTGCACCTGGAAATTGGGGTCGTTGCACTTGGCGGGATCGATGCTCTTGAAGTTGAGTGGGTTGGAGCCTTCGAACGCCTGGATTTTCAGGGCACCGCCGGTGGCCGTGACGGTGAACAACGTCTCGAAATCGTCGACTGCCTTTCCGTGGGTGCTATAGGTGGCGGAACCGAGTTCCTCGCCTCCTTGCGTCACTTTTACCAAAATCGTGCGAGGATCGCCACGGATGGCGTGGCCGGCCTCGATGGGGACGCTGTAGGTGGCGTCGTTGTCGTCCGTTTCACCTGGGGCTCCGGTGCAACCTGCCAGCAGGACAGCCACCATGCTGGTCAGCAGAAATAGACGCTTCATGAGCCAGCCAGCGTCGACTGATTGAACGCTGTTGCCTTGGGAGACCGTTTTTGACAGAAACCGCATGGATTCGGACGAAGTTCGTCGACGACCCCCGGACCGGCCATCTTTACCCGGCGGCCTAGGTCGCACGTTCATGGTTCGCACGATGATTGCCCTAGTGCCTCTGCTTGCGGTGGCGCTTGCGGGGTGCCTGGGCGCCGGAGATTTCGCTTATGTCCCCGGCGAGGACTTCACGCCGACCGGCCGCACGGTTCACCTGAAGGCGACCGTACTTGACTTGGTGCAGAAAGAAATCTACCCTGGCCTGGAAGCCAACATGTGGGCTTTTTGTTACAAGGCCGCAGACCCGAATGACGCTTACAGCGCCAGCGCCATCGAGTACCTGCCAGGTCAAGAAGTGGATACCACGGAAACGGATTGGCAGGGCACCTGTAGCACGCCCGGCCCCACCATTCGGGTCCGGCAAGGCGACCGGGTCATCGTGGATTTCGAGAACAATCACGTACACCCGCATACGATTCACTGGCATGGGCAATACGTGCCGTGGGACTCCGACGGCGTGCCTGGCAGCACGCAGGACAGCGTCCAGCCCGGCGAGGACTTCCGGTACGACTTCATCGCCGCGCGCGCCGGGACACTGTGGTACCATTGCCACGTGGACACTCAGTTCCACGTGATGCAGGGCCTGTACGGCGTCTTCATCGTCGAACCCCAAGAGACGGCATGGGAGCCGGACACCGACCGGGACGTTGTCTGGACGCTTGGCACACTGCAACGGGACCTCGTGGAGGCGACCCCGGCGCGTGTGGAGAATCCGCACGTGGACCACCAGAACCTGGGAAGCTGCGGCGTGACCGGTGAGCAGGGTTGCCAGAACCCACCCGTCGATATTACGCCTGACACCTTCATGATCAATGGCGTCAGCTTCCCCAAGACGCTGCAAAGGGAAGACACATTCATCGTGCTTGAGCCCGACGAGACGATCCGGCTACGGATTCTCAACGCGGGTACCACTGTTGAGGCCATCCACACGCACGGGCACGACATGCTGGTGACCCACATCGATGGCAACCCCATTCCACCAAGCGCCCGGTACTACCTGGACACGGTGCCGGTCATGCCTGCCCAACGGGTAGATGTCGTGATCGAGGGCCGCGCCGGCAACGAGGGCGTTTGGGTGGTGCACACCCACGTCGTGGACCACGTGACCAACGACAAGCAGTACCCGGGGGGAATGCTCACGAAGATCGTCTATCCCGGCTTCGAAGACGACATGACGCCGTTTGAGGGCGTTGAACGCGCCGGCGGATTGCCCTACACGGCCCCCATCCAATTGCCCGCCGACTACGCCCGCACCACCACTCGTGGCCTGGAGACGTCTGCCAGCACCGCCCAAACGTGGGCCTTCCCGGTCGAGATGCCCTGTGCCGTCAAGACGATCCTGTTCACCGTGGAGGTCAACGCTCCATCCAGCGCGATTCAGGCGCTGAATGAACTGCACCTGGAGATCTTCGCCCCGGACGGCGACGAAGTGGCCGAGATCGATGTCGGCGCCACGCGGTTCCAGGAATGGTTCTACGACGCCCAGGAGTCGGACATGCACCTGGATGAAGGCACGTACAACGTGACGTTGTCCGGCCGCGCCGTCGACTCCGTGGCCCGCATGACCGTCGCCGTGGACTACTTCGACACGTTGGAAGAACTGGCGTACGCCGGCAATCCCTGCAAAGAGGCCCATTAAGCGGGCCTGGCACCGCCGGGATCGGCCGTTGGACAACCTTCGCGCCGGCACCACGCAGGGCAACCGTCTAGGCCACGGGCGGGCTCGGCCGCGCCATGACCTACAAGATCCTGGCCGCCGCGGCGCTGATCATCCTCTCCGGTTGCCTTGACGACGCGGGCAACGCCGACGCCGAACAGGACCTCTCCCAGCCCATGGGACCAGACTTCGAACCGGTCTCCTTCGCTTTTGGCGGCGAGTTCCTCGCAGGCGGCATCGACCCGCCCCAGGAGTTCACGTTCGACGTCCCGGCGGGGGCCACGGAAGTCGCGGCGCTCCTGACGTGGAGCATGCCCGGCGCCATCCTCGATTTCCAGCTCTTCGACCCCATGGGCGAGGAGGCGGCCGACGGGTGGGGCGAGAGCCCCTACCACCGCTACGTGACCACCACCCGCACGCCTGAGCCGGGCGAGTGGACGGCTCGCGTCAGCATCGAGCAGGGCGTCGACGCCCACTTCGACCTGCAAGTCGAGGCGCGCCAAGGTGCGCACTGGGGGCCCATCGCTGTGACTTACACCGTGCCTGTGGACGACTTCGTGGAGATCAACCTCAACATGGTCCCCGGGGACGGCTTCAACTTCACATGGGCCAGCAACAACGCGCTGTACTTCAACGTCCACTACCACGCCGACGGGCAGACGGAGCGACCCATCGAGGCGCGAGGCACCAGCATGGAGGGCAACTTCCGGGCGCCGGATACCCAGGTGTACAGCCTGCTGTGGCGCAACGAAGGCGTCCTGCCCGTGGAGGTCGAGGTGGCCGTCGACGGCACCTACCGCCTCCACTCCATGACTCGGGAAGCGCCGGATCAGCCGTAGTGGTGCCGGCACACCCTGATCTACGCTGACGCTTACGGTGCGCGGCGTTTGAGCCACTGGGCCACACCCACGCCCGCCAATAAGCCACCTGCGGCCCACAAGAGCGCTGCGGTCAGCCCCCCGCCCGATGGCGAGGACGCATGGTCGTGGTCGCCGTGGCCGTCACCGTCCGATGCGACGGTCGAGC
>JBFJVP010000053.1:0-11507 GCA_041624075.1 Thermoplasmatota archaeon
ACAACAGGCTGGATTGAATCGATGTTGATCCATCCCACCGATATCGACAGACTGGACCGCGGCGAGTTCCGGCGGACTTGGGCGACCCTCAGCGAAGCGGCGAAAGCAGGGCCCTAGGCAGCCGGTGAAGCTCGCGGCGCGTCCTTGCCTCAGTACACCTCAAACCTGGTCGCGTAGCCCTGCCCATCGACCTGCCAACAGGTCAATCATTTGGTCGGCACTCGGCGCCAAACGCCGAGACCAGCCGAAGCCTGCAATCCCTCAGAACACCTCAAACATGATGGCGTAGCCTTGTCCGCCGCCGACGCACATGGTTTCGATGGCGTAGCCGCCGCCTTGGCGGCTGAGGTTGTTGATGATGTGGGCGGCGATGCGGCCGCCGGTGGCGCCCAGGGGGTGGCCCAGCGCGATGGCGCCGCCGTTGGGGTTGACGATGTCTTCAGGGACGCCGAGTTCGCGGATGGAGGCGAGGGTTTGGCTGGCGAAGGCTTCGTTGATTTCGAATTGCTTGATGTCGTCGAGGCTGACGCCGGTTTGCTTGAGCAGCTTGCGCACGGCGGGGATGGGGCCGATGCCCATGACTTCGGGTTCGACGCCGGCGACGGCGGCTCCGACGACGCGGGCGCGGGGTTTGAGTCCGTGTTCGTTGGCGTAGTCGTCGCTGGTGAGTAGCGCCATGGCGGCGCCGTCGCTCATTTGGCTGGCGTTGCCGGCGGTGACGCGGCCGTCGGGTCGGAAGACGGGTTTGAGTTGGCTGGTGGCTTGGTAGGTGCTGCCTTCACGGATGCCTTCGTCGTGCTGGATGGTTTCGATGGTGCTGCTTTCGGGGTCGTTGACGTCAACGGGGACGATTTCGCCTTGGAAGAGGCCGTCGCGGCGGGCCTTCTCGGCGCGGTTGTGGCTCCGTACGCCCCAGTGGTCCATGTCTTCGCGGCTGATCTTGTATCGGTCGGCGACTTCTTCGGCGGTTTCGCCCATGGAGTTGTAGTACGTTTTGCGGGTGGCCCACATCTTGGGGTTGACGTAGAGTTCGGGCGTCATGCCGGTCATGGGGATCATGCTCATGGTCTCGACGCCGCCTGCGATGACCACGTCGTCCCAGCCGCTGCGGATCTGTGCGTCGGCCAGGGCGATTGTGTAGGCGCTGCTGGAGCAGAAGCGGTTGATGGTTGCGGCGGCGGATTCGTCGGGCAGGCCGCCTAGGAGGGCCACTTGCCGGGCGACGTTGTAGCCCTGGGGGCCTTCGGTCATGGCGCAGCCGATGAGGGCGTCTTGGACGTCGGCGGCGGGCGTGTTGGTGCGCTTGAGGAGGCCCTTGATGGCTGTGGCGCCGAGGTCGTCGCTGCGGGTCTTGGCGAAGGCGCCCTTGTAGGCGCGGCCGATGGGTGTTCTTACAGCGTCAACGATGACGGCTTGGCGGCTCATGGTCGGGCGATGCCGGGTTGCGACTATAAGGCTAGAAGGGTGGAGGACGGTCCTTGATGGGTGCTCGTTCGTGGCTTGCGAGGGGCGCTCGGGCACGCCCGAATCCAGTGAACTTTCATGCAACCGTTTAGGTGCTCAACGGTACGCGTTTTTAAGGTCCGTTTCGGCTGGCCATCTGGGCGTTGTTATGATTAAGCGCAATTGGTTGGTGATATTTGCTAGTGCCATGTTCCTGCTGCCCTCCGTTGGCGGCCTGAGCACCGAGCCCTCTGAGGACGAGCGCCGAGCCTTGGTTGAAGAAGTCTTGGCGGAAATGTGGATCGTGGATCGGGAGTATGACGAGTACGGACGCTTGGCCCACGTCACGGGCATGGAGCCCAGCAATCCGTTCCTGTGGTACACCAAGAGCTGGACCCACAAGCCCAACCACGGCGGCGGAGGCGACCCCGGCGGCGACCCCGGCGGCGGCCCTGGAACGGACTGTTCGTCGACGAAGTACAGCGAGTCCGGTTGGTTCTGGACCCAGGCCTACTCGGCCAAGGCGTCCAGCTACGCCAGCCAAATGAACACTGCGGGCAACACGTGGGACACGGAGACCAGTGGCAACATCTTCGGCGGCATCACGTCGGGCAGTTCTGGCACCGCTGGCGTGCAGGACTACAACAACCAGATCGACTTCGTGAGCCTCGGCGCCTCCACCACGATCGCCGTTACCACCACGTGGTACTACCGCAGCACCGGCGAAGCGGTGGAGTCGGACGCCCAGTACAACACGTACTACACGTGGTCCACCAACGGCGCATCCGGCGCCATGGACGTGCTCAACATCGCGGTGCACGAGATCGGACACACGTTCGGGCTGGACCACCCCCGCGGTGGCGGCATTGCTTGCCTGACCATGTACGCCTACGCCAACGAGGGTGAGACGCAGAAGCGCACCTTGGGCGATGGCGATATCCTGGGCATCCAAGCGATCTACGGAGCCTAAAGGCGTTGACTTGGGGGCACCAGCGACCCTGCTGGCGCTCCCGCGACGACCGCGCTTTTCCTTCCCTCTTCGTTTTGGCGGAACCATCAGCCGCGCACACTTGCTTCAGGGAGCCAGCGCCAAGCACCTTAAACATGGGCTCGGTCGCCAAGGCGTGGCCAGCCTTCGATTGGTGATTCTACTGGCACTTCTGTTAGCGGGGTGCATGGAGCCAAGGCCCATCGAACCTGCCGTCCTGCTTGCTCAGCCAATCGTGGCTGACTTGGACGCGGTTCCCATCTCTGTGGGCGGCGGGTGGGGCCATGGCGTGGCCCTCGCAGGCCGGCCCGTGCCGCCTGCACCGCTTCCCGTCCCCGGTGATTACCGTGGCTGGGCCGCCGTCACTGGCCTGCCGCCGTGGCTGCCGTTGACCGGCTGGCTGGTTCAGGACGGCCTAGCAGGAAGCCACCGGCTCGAAGTGGGGCCCTTTGGCTACAAGAATGACACGTTCTGGCTGGAGTGGGAGGACCAAATGGGCCACCAGGATCACGCAGCCTTCGAGGTTCGACTGGGCGGCCAGGATGGAAGCCTGATCTCCTGGGGGTCAGCGGGCTTGAACGAGCAAGGCAGCGCCCTCACCGACGCGGGGGCCTTCGCGGCGATCAACGGCAGCATCCGCGTCGACGCCATCCACCAGGTGCACGTCGATGCCCGCAACCTCCCGGTCGCCGAGGGGGTTCGCTACGGAGCATGGCTCCATGAAGCCGGCAACTGGACCCTGATTGGCCGCGACGACGGTGACGATGCGTTTCACGTCATGCACGAAAACGCCACCGCTGGCGCCGAGGTCATCGTTGCAGTGGAGCCCGAGTCCTGCATCGAAGGGTGCTCGCCGCCGTGGCACGAGCCCTGGGTCCTGTTGCGAGGGCGGCTTTAGCCCAAGTGACCCCGATGCGAAGCGTGGCGATTTTGGCGGGTCGGTGCAGGCGGCTGCGGGGCCCTGCTGTACGCCGGCGCCAGTGTGGCGGCTACCGTCTGCGGCCACCCCAGCGAGCCGATGCTGCACCCAATGGTTTCAAGAGGCGGCGGCCTCGGCCCCCGCATGGCCAATAAACCGATGACGTACGCGGAGGCAGGCGTTGACATCGCCAAGGAGGATGCGGCGGTCGACGCGCTGGCCAAGACCCTCTCCTTTGCCCGAGCCGGCGTGGGAGCGCCCCTTGGTGGCATCGGCCACTTCGCTGGGCTGATCGACTTCGGCGACCATGCGTTGTGCCTGGCTACCGATGGCGTAGGCTCCAAGGTGGAGATCGCCAATGCGATCCGCAAGTGGGACACGGTGGGGATCGACTGCATGGCGATGAACGTCAACGATGCCATCTGTGTGGGCGCCGAGCCCCTGGCGTTCGTGGATTATTTGGCCGTTGAGGACCCCGACCCGGAGTTCACGCGGCAGGTCGGGGAAGGGTTGGCCCGCGCAGCCGAGATGGCCAACGTCTCCATGGTTGGCGGTGAAACGGCGAGCCTGCCCGGCATCATCAAGGGCTTCGACCTCGCCGGCACGGTCCTGGCTTACGCCCGGAAGGACCAACTCGTCACCGGCGAGAAGATCCAGCCCGGCGACGTGCTCATTGGCCTGGCCAGCAGCGGCATCCACTCCAACGGTTACACGCTGGCCCGCAAGGCGTTCGAGTCGGCAGGGCACGCCTACACCGACGCGTGGCCCTTCGAGGACCCGGAGCACGCGGGCAAGTCCATCGGCGAAGTGCTGCTGGAGCCGACGCGCATCTATGTTCGGGAAGTCATCGGCCTCCTGAAAGCCGGCATTCCCGTTCATGGCCTCAGCCACATCACGGGTAGTGGCCTGCGCAAGCTGCGCCGCATCAACCAGGGCGTCAGGTACGACATCACCGACCCCCTGCCCGTGCCTAGCGTTTTCCCGCGCATCCAGCAACTTGGCTCCGTGGAGGATCACGAGATGTACAAGACGTTCAACATGGGCATGGGCTTCGTGGTCGTTGTGCCCGCCGACGCCGCCGACACCGCCCTCGCCAAGCTCCGCGAACTGTCCGACTTCGAGGTCAAGGTCGTCGGCTCCGTGGCCGAGGGCAACGGCGTCCATCACCCGGTCGGTGGAGCCCACTAGGGTTCCAGCGATAGATCGCGGCGCGCCAGGACCGTCGGACGGGGGCGGGACGCACTAGCGCCCTGGCCGGTGATCGCGGCGGCAGGGGCCAACCCCTGCGAGCCTACTCCACGATCACGGTGCCAACCATGCCAATCCAGGACCCGTCGTCCTGCTCGAAGGCATGGGGAATGCAGTAGTACTCGTACGTGCCAGCCTTGGTGAAGGTGTGGTTCCAGCGCTCGTTGAGGCCCAGCCAGGTGCTCGGCGCGTCGCCGCTGCCCTGGGTGCCCCACGCCGCCTTGTCGGTGGGCGTGACCGTGTGTTCGATCTTTTCGTTGTTGACCCAACTAACCGTGTCGCCCACTGCGATCCGGATGGTCTTGGGAGTGAAGATGGAGTTGAGCATGCCGACTTCGGTGGCGCCTTCGGGCGCACTGGTTGCAGGGGCGTCGGCACTGCAGCCGGCAAGAGCCGTGCAGAGCAACAGGGTCAGGGTGCAGCCAGCTAGGCGTTCCAATCGAGTCATGATTTGCCTCATGCCCCTATTCGGCTTCGCGCCTATTCGATGCGGCCCTGATTCTCACTCCTGATTCTGACCAAGGGCCGGACGGGGCCGGCTGCGATCGTAGCTGACCATGAGCGTGAAGACCGCCAGGACCATCGCCGCCGACAGCAGCCAGTAGTCCTGTTGCTGCGTGGTTTCCCGAATCTCCAGATCAGCGCCTTGGACGCCAAGGATGACGAGGCTGAGTCCGGCCGCCACCGGCGGAAAGGCTGCACGCAGGGTGCGCCGGGCGTGGCCGGGGCGCCGGGGAATGTCCAGTACGCGGCGAAACAAAATGATGGCCAGCACCAGCATGGTGACCACGCCAGCCAGCAGCCCCCAGACAGCCAGCATCCACTTGGTCGGTGGAATGGCCAGCAACAGGATGACTGCCATGGCCAAGTTGGCGATGCCTAAGTTGCGGCGCAGGCGCTCCACGTTCGGCGGGATCCCTACAGAGTTTTCAACGTTGACCGACCGTTGCTGCAACCCATACCCGGGCACCCAGACCCGTTAAAAGCGGATCCAGCCCCAAGGACTCATGCGCCCCCACGGGCCCTCAGGACGCCAGGGCTCCTAACGGCGGCGTTTGCGCTCACACCAGTCTTCGTCGACATCCTGCTGGTCGTCGGCCAACTCGTATGAGGAGATCCCGAATTCCTCATGAAACACCGCTTGAACCGGATTACCTTCCTCCTCACGCCTGGCCATACCTCTCCGTTGGAGGGCCCTGCTACTAGGACCTTTGGCCGAACCCGTGCAAGGACCCGGCCTTGTTGCCCATCAGCAAGACGTGGGGTGCCAAGGCCAGCGTGAGGGCATACGCGTAAAGGACCCCAAGGGCTGTGAGGATGGCCAGGTTCTTGGACTGGAGGAAGTAGACGCCGGCCAAGAGCGCGAACGCGGTGAAGGTAGTCAGCGTGGTGCCAGTGATCGCGCGGCCGGTGTGTTCCAGGGCATCCCGGAGGGCCTCCTGGGGCGGTCGCCCCCGATCCCGGTTTTCCCAGAACCGGCTGGCCAAGTGCACCACGTCATCCACGCCCACGGCAACGGTGATGGCAAAGGCGAGCAGGAACATTTGACTGAGTGCCACGGTGTTGGCCGGTGCACCGAGGCGGTGCGCTGCGTCATAGGCAGCATCCAGCAACGGAATGGAGGCCAACAGCCAGAGACTGCAAAGCAGGACCATCGCCGTGGCCAGCCCTGCCACGCGCAGGCCGTCCGCGCCGCGTTTGCGCCACGCAATCGCCAGAACAACGCCAACGATGACCGCCGCCCCAACAGTTGCCAAGGCTACATCCCAGGGTGCCTGTTCGGTTACCGCCGCGCGGTTGATCGGTGAGCCCGCCGCCGCCACGCTGTATTCGGGGCCCAATGCCTGCGCGAGGGCTGCCGCCTGGGCTTGCAGGGCATCGCGCAATTCCCGCAATTGGGCTTGGTCTCCCCATGGCTGGATCCGGATGGCAACCACGCCCAAGTCGTAGTCGCGGTTGATGGTGAAGGGGGCGAGGGTGCGCCACAGGGGGTCTGCGTACAGCGCATCCAAGGCATCGCGAGCCTCGGCGGCCGTGGCCGGCAGGCGCTCTTCGTCACTGGGTTGCAGCGTCGCCGAAACCAGGACATCCAGGGCGCCGTCGTCAGTTGCCGCGTCGGCCACCAGCAGATCCGTGATGCTGGATGCTTCGAGGTAGAGGGGCAACTGCCGGGCCGACTGCACGGCGGAGTACACGTGTCGCAGCGCATCGGGTTGAGTCCAGTCGCCTCTGACGACGATGTAGGCTCGTTCGAAGGCACCATACTCCGCTTCCAAACGGTGACGTAGCACGATTTGGGGGTCGTCCTGGGGCAGCTCATTGTCGCTGCTGCCTGAGGCCACCTCAGTGAAACTGGCAGCGACGGCGGCACCGGCCGTCAACACGAGCAAGCAGGCAAGCACCGGCTTCGGGTTGTTCAGGCTGACCCGGGCAACCCGGTTGACCGCCAAGCCCAGGCGGTCGATGCGGGGCCGCCGGGTACGGGGAAGCACGGCGCGCAGCGCGGGGGCCACAGTCAAGCTGGCCAGCCACGCCAAGAGAATGCCCAGGGCGGCGACCCCGGCGATCTCGGCGAAAAGGGGTTCAGGCACCAAGACCAGGACACCCAATCCCGCTGCGGTCGTCACGGCTGCCAAAGCGATGGCAGGTCCAGTGTGCACCAGGGCCTTCTTCAGGGCCTGGGCGCGATCGCAGCCGCGGTCCCGCTCCTCCTCGAACCGGTGCAACAAGTGGACCGCGTAGTCGACGCCCACGCCAGTAATCAGGGGCGCCAGGAAGAGCGTCAGGAAGCTGATGCGGATCCCCAGCACTCCCATCAAGCCGAACGTCCAAGCGGTGGCAACGCCCATGGAGCCCACGGCGATCAAGACGTTGGCCGGCCGCCGCACGGCAACCCAGAGCGCCAAGCTCACGCCCGCAGCGGCCATGGCGCCCCAGATCGCCAACTCCCGTTGGTTGCGTTCATCGGTTTCATGGGCCACTACGAGCAACCCACTGGATTGATGCTGGTGCGTGATGGCCTCAGGGCCCTGGTTTTGGCTCCACACCGTCACGGCATCGGCGACAGCGCCCGCCGTCGCCCGCGCGTCTACATCGTCGCGGGTTTGCAGGAACATCAGCAGGATGGCGCTCTGGCCGTTATCCGCCAGCACGTCGTCCACGTTCTGCTCGCGCACCTGGTCCCGCACCAGGTCGTACGTGACGGGGTCGCGCGGAATGCTGTAACTGTCCGGCTGCGGGTTTCCGGCAGTCGCCAGCTTTTGGAACATGTAATGTCCCTGCCGCATGGCCTCATAGACACTCAAGGAGTGGCTGAATGCCCCCGGGAAACTCTGGCTGAGAAAGTCAGTGAGTTCCTGTTGCTGTACCACCAAGGCGTCGAAGCCCTCGTCGCCTCGCAGCGAATCGTGACCCGATCCGGGATTCAGCGGCATGTAGATGGCCACCATCCTGGCCCCGTCGAGCTCGTGGAGCACGGCGCGGTACAGGTCAACACTCGTCGACTCTGGCACTGTGTCGATGAAGTCCACCTGGGGCTCCACTTGCATCGCCGCCACGACGGCGCCAGCCGTCACCAGCAAGACCAAGGCTAGCGTAGGCCAGGGATAACGCGCACTCAATTCGAGCATGCTAGAGCAGGGTCCAGCCTTCGGGGGCCGGCTCCAAGTAGAAAATCGTGATGATCAACTCGAATTCGACGTTCAGGGCACCACCTGCACCAAGCAGGCAGATGGCGTCGCACGTGGCGTGATAGCCGTGACTCTGCGGGTAGACCTCGACGCGCAGAGACGTGCCCACATCGGGGACCGGAACTTCACCGTACTCCTTGCCGGCGTCAATGCGCAGCGTGAACGGCTCGGTGCCGTGGGCATCGTTATACTTGTCGTACGTGTTGAAGTCGTTCTTCGACCGGACGCCCAAAGCGCTGGCGCGCAGGCCGTCGATGCCGGCGTGGCTGTCGGGGTCAAACACGACATCCACGACGACGGTTTTCCAGTTCTCGCCGGTGTCAAAGTCCACAGTGGAATTGGTCTTGAAGGGTTCCGGGAACACGCCGTTTCCGTCGCCCATCTGGTCGTTGGCGTAACGGAGAATGGAGTCGCATGACGGGGAGATGATCGCCACCTCCAAGGCACATTCCATGAAGCCGCGGAACTGGAAGGTTTCGTGGTAGGGGTCGGCGGCCGCCGGGCCAAGCGTGAAGGCTAGCGTATGACTGGTTTCGCGGGGGGTCACCAAAAGCGTCTGGTTGGCGTATCCTGCGGCGGATGCCTGCACCCGGTAACCCATGCGAGGCACTCCGTCAAAGCTGAAGCGCCCCTCGGGGTCCGTCGAGGTGACCGCGTCCGAGGGAGAAAGCTGAACGCTGGCACCGGGGATGGGCACGAAGTCCTCATCGACCACGACCCCAACGATGCTCATCAAATCCGGTTGTGCTTCCGCCTCCGGGATGGCTGCAACGGCGGCCTTTGGGGGCTTCTCGGCACTGATGCAACCGGACATCAGGATCGCGGCGGCGATGAGCCACGAGAGGCCGCGCCAAGTCATGGCCGGGCCCACTGGGTGGTCTACTAAAGGGCTTGCACGGCTCACGGTGGACGGGTCAACCATAGCTGCATGAATCTGGCCATAAACCCGGATCAGTATGGACCTGTCAACCCTCAGCGCGGGTAGGTCCATCTTTTTTAGGCGGGCCTACCTGGTCGGCTTGTGGGCGGCCTGATCGAGTACGTCTTCAAGATTCGCAGTGAAGACAACCTTCTGTGTCGCTTCACGGCGGAAGAGTCCTCAGTCCGCATCATCCTCAACTTGATGCGCTCGGGCGCCCACGAACCGGTCGAAAAGGCCATCGTGACGATCCTGGCCGACCAATTGGTTCGCAACCGCTTCCTGACGGGGCAATTTGCTAAGCGGTACGGCAGCTTCCAACTCCTGTCCGAGAACGAATCGTACGCCAGCGTCGAGATCAGCACGACGGTGCTAACCTACTACCAACGCCACGACCCCATCCAGTTGACGATCCAGATGCTGGGCCCCGAAACCGTGTTTCACCCCGTCGTCGTTGAGGGGGGCTACATCTACATCAACGTCATGAGCCCCAACCCCAGCGGCCTGGCGGCGTTCAATGAATTCACCAAACACATGCGGCGCGTGGTTCCAGCCGACGACTTCAAGCTACTCCACGTCGGCGAATACCAGCCAGACATCCGCTTGAAGAAGCCGGCGCGAAGCCTAACCCCGCGACAGGAGGAAGTCCTGCGCATGGCCGTGGCCATGGGTTACTACAGCGACCCGCGCGCCTGCACCCTGGCCGACTTGGCGGAGGCGTTCGGCATCAGCAAGGCGGCAGTCCACAAGCGCCTGCAGCTGGCTGAGAACAATCTCATCGCCCGCCAATTCGAGTAGAAAACCGCACGAGTCCGGCGGCCACGGGACAGCCTTCAAGGCACTGCGCCCTTGGCTAGGTGTGTGCGCTACCCCATTCTCATCGCCATCCTGCTCGTCGGGGTGGCCCAGCCGCTGGTGGCCCAGCCCGGCACCGTCGGGCAAGGAGAACATGTCGAGATTCGGACGGTCTCAAACCCCTACACGCTAGAGCGAGGCCTGGCCTTCCCGCTGCTGGCCACCGTGAAAAACCACGAAACGTCGGCGGTGACGGTGGCCCTCTTCGTGACCCTCCACGAACGACGGGGCGGCGACCCCTGCAGCGCCGGCAGCAGCCATTGGGAAGTAACCCATCGCACCCAAGACGGCGAGGTCTACAACGTCCACCGAACGGTCCGCCTCGCCGCCGGGCAAACCATGACCGTGCCAGCCCCCGGCGAGGATTGGGTCGGCATCGTCGATGGAGTGAACCGGGCCCCCGACGGCCGCTACCGCTTGTGCTACTGGGTGGAAAGCCCAGACAAGGCTGAGGAAGGCCCCAACGGTGGCATGCAATCGGCGGGGCCCTGGTTCTACGATCGCCACGCAACGGAGGTGGAAGTGGTCACACCCAACCACACGAGCCTGGGCATTGCGTCGTTGGAGGTGCCATCAAGCCTTGCAGCGGGCCAATCGTTCGCAGCGCGCACAACGCTCAGCAACCCCTTCCCTGAAAGTCGACACGTCAGGCTCACCGGACACCTGCACGCCCCCGGTGGCGGGTGCGACGGTCAAGCCTTGGAGCGCGTCCTAGGCCCCCTGGACGTTCGCATCGAACCCACGAGCGACCGCGCAGTGGGTTTCCTCGGCCAAGAGCCCTGGCAGGGCCACATTCCAGAATCGCTTCCAAACGACGGAGCTTACCTCTTGTGCCTCCAGGCCCGCGACCTGGATCACGGGGAAACCGCCCGGCGCGGAACCACCTTGAACCTAAGAGCCCACAACAGCCCACCCATGGCTCTGCTCCGAGTGGAACCGAGCCACTGGGCCGCCGGCGACCAGCTCACGTTCCATGCCGCCACCAGCGACGCCGACGACGACCCGGTTACCTTGAGTTGGGACTTCGCCGGCGCAGCCGTCGCCCGCGGCGAAGCCGCCAGCTTTACCTTCCCGTTCGCAGACACCTACCACGTCAGCCTCATCATCCACGACGGCTTCGAAGCCACGCGGCTAGACTGCCTCGTGCCCGTGCCCGGCCACGCCGCCGACGTGCACGGATGCCCCATCATCGTCCCGGAAAGCGCAGGCTTCCTCGGCCTCCCCATTCCAGGAACCAGCGCCCTGGGCGGCCTCGGCCTGCTTGCAGTCGCCGCAATCGGGCAGCGGTTCGCGGGCCGCCAACGAACCTAGATCGCGGATCTTGGCGCTTAGTTCGAGCCCGCGCCGCTGGCAAGGACCGCGAAACACAACCACCCAAACCAGCAACACACCTCAAAGGGCCGCGAGTTGCGTAGCCAAGTCCTGGCCAAATGGCAAGCTCGCTGT
>JBFJVP010000054.1:0-11429 GCA_041624075.1 Thermoplasmatota archaeon
CCCGGCCGTCTGCTGGCCCGCTCAGAGCCCTTCCGTCTCCGCCTTCACCTGATCAATAATCTCATCGACCGGCCCAACATATTTCGACGGATCGCACGCCTCAACGACGCCGTCCTCGCCGAGAATTTCGACGATCTGCTTGGTGGCCATGAGGGCGTCGCGGTAGTGGCTGCCGTCGGCGATGGCGGCCATGGCGGCTTGGCGGGCAATCTCGTGGGCCTCTTGGCGCCCCATGCCCTTCTCGGTCAGATGGATCATGACGGCCTCCGCCATCATCAGGCCTTGGGCGCGTTCCATGTTGAGGGCCATCCGATCGGCGTGGACGCGCAGGTTCTCGAACACCTCGGCCTGCTTGTGGAGGCAGTGGTCGAGCAGGATGAACATGTGGGGGTGGATGAAGCGCTCCGGGGCGGAGTTGGCCAGATCGCGTTCGTTCCACTGGATGGCGTTCTCCCACGTGGGCAGCAGGAACGACCTGACGAGGCGGGCCAGGCCGGACACTTGTTCGCTGGTGATGGGGTTCTGCTTGTGCGGCATCGTGGAGCTGCCGACCTGTTTCTTGACGTCGAAGCCTTCGGCCACTTCACCGATCTCGGTGCGCTGGAGCGTGCGCACTTCGGTGGCGAACTTCTCCAGGCTTGTGGCGATGTTGGCCAAGTGGCTCAGCAGTTCGATGTAGCGGTCCCGTTGCACGATCTGCGTGCTCGCCGTGGTCTGGCCAAGGCCCAGCCGGTCGCACACCGCTTTTTGGACCTGGAGGCCCTTGCCGCGGAAGGCAGCCATGGAGCCGGTGGCGCCACTCATCATGCCGACAGCGATGCGGCGTTCGACCTCGTTGAGGCGTTCCAGGTGACGGCCCACCTCACTGGCGAAAACCGCGACCTTGAGACCGAAGGTGATGGGCACTGCGCTCTGGCCATGGGTGCGGCCAAGCATCGTGGTGTGCCGGTGCTCGTCCGCGAGCTTCAGCAGGGCATCCCGCAGGCGGCGCAAGCCGCCCCGCAGTAGTTCCAAAGCGTCACGGAATTGCAGCGCGTTGGCGGTGTCGATGGTGTCGTAGGACGTGGCGCCCTGGTGGACGTACTTACCCGCGTCGCCCGCCTGCTCGGCCATCGCCTTGACGACGGCCATGAGGTCGTGGCGAATCTCAGCCTCGATCTCCTTGACGCGAGCCGGCGTCACCGAGTTGCCGTCGGCCACCTTCTGGAGCGCTTCGGCCGCCTCGCGCGGAATGGTCCCTGTCTCGGCGTGTGCCCAGGCGAGGGCAGCCTCCACCTGCAATAGGTAGCCAAGCCGCGCTTCTTCCGTCCAGATCGCCTTCATCTCGTCGCGACCGTACCGGAAATCCAGGGGACAGACCAGGTCCATGGCACGCGCCAGCCCAAGTGCTTCAAAAGCGCTTCGTGGAGGCGCGGCCGGAGCCGCCAACGCAGCTGCTACCGGAGCCGGACGCCGGGACCAGGCAGACTACGGCCTCTCGAAGACCCGCACGGCGAGGGCAACGTGGCAGCCGCTGCCGCGCCCAAAGCCGTCTGCAACCACTTCCACATCTCCTACAGCCAGTAGGCGTCCCGCGCCCACTACATGGGATACGTCAATCTGGTCTTGCCGCATGTCGGCGTAGGCGATGGTCTGGTTGTTCTGGATCAGGCGAGCCCCCGAGTCCCAGCAGTTACCATAGAACCGCAGAGGATCGGACGGATCGTACCAGCGCACGGCCCCCACGTGGTAAGCGATGCCTCCCAGTTCGACGGGTTCGCGGCGCAGCCCGTAGGCGCCTGATGATCCAGCAGGAACGGCTGGCACGAGGATGGTTGTGTTTCTCAGCGGGTGCATCTGGAAGTCCGCCGGAGTGCCACTCAGGCCAACCAGAACTTCACCTTCCAACAGAACCAGCGCGTGTGCCCCGGCTGCGTACAACTCAACAGCAATGGGTTCTTCCTGAACATGGAAAGTGCCCAACTTGCGGTCATCAGGCCCATAGACGGAAACCCATGCGGATGCCGCAAACGCGCCTCCATCGGGGACTTGGGCCGAGTTGGCATCCGTGAAGCTGGGCAGTGGACTGAGAATCAGTCGATCCGAGGCGTGGGCCACGTGCACCGAAACCGGAACCAGGGGCTCCAGGTTCCCGAACAAGAACCGCATACCCGAAGCGGGCTTCGATGGCGCCGCGGGCGCCGTGGCCAGGCTGAAGCTGGTGGATTCGAGAATGATGGCGCCGCCGGCGTGACTGGCTTGCACCGTGGCCGTCACATTGGTGCTCGCCACGTTGCTGGCATGGAACTGGCCGGGCAGGCCCACGAGGACCCGGTCTTCGCCAAGCAGGCTGTTGGAACGGGGTTGGTAGGGCACCTCCACCTTGAGCAGCAACCCAAGTTCGTTGGTGATGGTCACGTCCAGATCTTCCACTGTCTCCGAGACATACACTTGGAGCAGGGTTGGAGGTCGCTCCAAGTGGAGGTCCAATTCCACGCTTGCCGGCCGGTTGACAAGGCGCAGGGGCGACCCCAGGCCCAAGTCTTCGCGTGGCGCCTCATGAAGGATCACCCGCTCCTTGTGGCTAGCCAATTCCGTCACGCCGGCCAGGGCGCGGCCGTTGCTGGACAAGGCCAACGTTGCGTTCTCCAGGCTGCGCACGAAGATGGCGTAGTCGCCGGCCGGCAACGTCGTTGAAGCCGCAAGCGGGCGCGCACCTTGAGGCCCCAGCAACCAGCCCTCGAGGCGCTGGCTGGGAGCAAACAGGTCAACCCAGGCCGAGGCGGTGCCGGTCCGGTTTGCGTGTAAGCTCACCTCTAGCGCGCCGCCGTCGTGGTACAGAAGATAGGCTTGGCCAACCTTGGCTTGTGCCAGGTCCAGTTGGCCAGGCACATTGAGCGCGACCGGCTCGTCAGCAAGGCAACCCGAAAGCGCCATGGCTGGAACCACCAGCAGCAAGAAACGTGAAGAAAACGCGGGCACGCCCACGCGTGGGGCCCGTCGCGGGCTTACTTCAAGTTTGTGGGGGCGCCGTCGGCCCACGGTTGGCCCAGTGACGCACAATCTCTTGAGCAAGTCCCTCTTGGCGGCCGCGTGCCCGGGGACGTGCTAAGCTCCATCGATCCCCGCCTGTGCGTGCCGTGCAAGGCGGCGCGTGCGTTGTGCGGCATCAGCCCATGCCCACTGCTCAAGCGCATCGAACACCACTTGCCCAAGGTGCAGGTGAAGGGCCGCGACCTGTTTGGCAGCAGCCCCCCAAGCCTGTTCGTGGGCCGCCACGGATACCCCAACGTCAACGTGGGCCCCATGCTCCCTCCCGATCACAGGGCGGAGGCGCAGGCGCACCTGCTCGACGACCCCCGGGCGTGGCTCTCCATGTCCATTCCCGACGTGGTGGGCATGCGCAGCAGCCTTGTGCGCACCACCCACAAGGTCGCCGTCAAGGGCGCACAACAACCCGACCGGATTACGCAGTTGAGCCAAGAATTGGCGCTGGCGGCCCGGCCCGTCGACACGGAGGTGCGGTTGACGCGCGTGCCGTCCTTTACGGCACCCCAGGTGGGGGAGTTCACGGCACCTCACGGCCCCACCGTGGGCTTGGAGCGCGCCACCTTGGCCCAAAACCCCCGCGTTGAGCGCCGCGTGGAGGCCATCACGTCGGACACCGACTTGCGCGCCGGGGAAGGCATGTGGAACCTGTACAGCCACGGCACGGACCGGTACCAATTGGAGCGAATTTTCGCAGCCGGCATGCTGGGCCAGCAGCCCCAGCGCCGCTTGGTCCCGACCCGCTGGGCCATCACCGCCGCCGACGACACCCTGGGCAAGGCCCTGATCGATCAACTGCACGACTTCCCCACCATTGACAAGCCCACCATCCACTCGGCTCAACGCTTTGGCAACCGGTTCCATATCCTGTTGCTGCCCCGCGTGTGGGGCTTCGACAACATCGAGGTTTGGCTCAAGGGCAGTTTCTGGGGCCGAGACGTGGTTCCCGCAGCGGACTGGGAGGATCACCGCGGCCGCACGGCCTACGCCGCCAACACCACCGGGGGCTACTACGCGACCCGCATCAGTGTCTTGGAACACCTGGATACGCTGCGCCGCCAGGCAACCGCCATCGTTCTGCGCGAAATCACGGACGAGTACACGACTCCGCTGGGCGTCTGGGTGGTTCGGGAGACGTGCAAACTGGCCCTCGCCCAGCCAGGCCTGGAGTTCGAGGATCTTCCTTCGGCGCTGCGGCATATGGACCGTCACGCCCACTTCAAAAACTGGCAGGCCCACGCGGAGCTGCTGCGCCGCTTGCAGCATCAAACCACGCTGGATTCGTACCGGATTAGCTGATGGCGTAACCCCTCGGTTGCGGCTACTTGGTTGCACCACCGAAAGTGTGAACTGTCAGGCAAAAACAGGCATTCGGGATGGAAACAACTGACCTGCAACCAGAACCCTTCGGGTGCAGGCCTTTTACTGCCCACGTACCCCAAACCGCCAGCAGCAGGGATATACACCCCCTGCGTTCCATGAACTCCTGCCACACCATGCCACCCGAGGAAGCTCATGCAGATGCGCCGGTTCGGCAGTCCGTGGAGAACCCCAATTTCTCGATTCTTGCACGCAGTGACAAGGGTCAACAGCGGGGCCGCCAGGAGGACGCTTGGGCAGTGCTGGGGCCCGTCCACTGGCAGGGCCAGGACGTGACGGTGGTGGCTGTGTTCGATGGCTTGGGCGGACTGCCCAGGGGCCGGGAATCAGCGTGGGCGGCAGCAGATGGCTTGATGGAGGCGTTGAGCAACATCAGCAAGCCCCAGGAATTGCTGCCGTGGCTGTCCCGGCGCGTCAGTGAAACCGGCGGCGCCACGACGGCCGTGATCGCCTTGTTGCCCAATGGTGCCTCACCCGAGGAAGACCTGGAGGCCCAGGTAATCAGTGTGGGCGACAGTGCCGCGTACAAGGTTGGTCTTAACGGCACGCCGGGCCTGATCAATCCGATTGACAGTGCCGGCCGGCACGTTGTGACCGATTGCCTCGGCAATCAGGAAGTGCGGGGCCACGTGAGCCCCATCCGGGTTCCGCCGGGTGGCTCGCTGCTGCTGTGCACCGATGGCGTTGATGGCGTCGTCGACCCGGAGACGTTGCAGGATGTGCTGCGGGCCGTGGACATGGAACCAGCCGTTGAGGCACTCTTTGGCGAAGTGTACCAGCGCGGCTCCCCGGACAACGCGACGGCCATCCTGGTACGCCGCCGTCTGGCTAGCTAGAAGCAGGGCGGTTTGGGCTCACCGGGCCCCACCATGTCCTTCACGGCCGGCTGCGACGGGGGCCAGGTCTTGCTTGCACCATCGCAGCGCCAGGTGAATCCAGGATTCGTCGCCGTGGCTGGCAGCCCATGCTGCTTGTTCGAGCAGCAGTGACGCCGCAGTGCAGCGGGCCACGCCGTAGGCAAACCGGCGGGCGCCGCGCTCCAGGGCATCCCGGTCTTCGGTGTGGGCTTGCAGCCAGGCATCCAGCCGAGCGAGGGCGTCTTGGGCGCGCTCGGCGGCGGGGGCCAGGACGGTTTGCTCAATGGCACCCAGCCGGGCCCGCAGGTCTGCCACCAGGGACTGCCAGGCTTGGTCGGATGCAATGGCGCGCAGGGCGTCCAGGGACAGGATGTTGGTTGTGCCCTCCCAGATGGAGAGCACTTGGGCGTCGCGCAACAGCACCGGCAGCCCGGTATCTTCGACGTAGCCAGCGCCGCCAAAGCACTCCAGCGCCTCACTGGTGCCCGCGACGGCCTGCTTTGCAGTGTAGAGTTTGACGACGGGAGTCAACAGTCGCAGCATGGCCGCCTCACTGGCTTCGGCCACCCCGGTTTCCTCGCGGCCCTGGAGTTCTGCCAGCCGGAACGCCAACAACATGGCTGCGGCGCGCTCGGTTTCCAGTTCCGCGAGGGTTTCCGCGTGCAGGGGGTGGTCCTTGATGAGGCGGCCAAAGGCTCTGCGGCGGCCCGCGTAGTCGTGGGCCAGGGCAACGCCCCGCGCCAAGAGGCTGGCGGCGGCGATGGAATTGTAGATACGGGTGAGGTTGAACAGAAGGGCAATCGTGGGCACGCCGCGGCCCGGTTCGCCAACAAGGGTGGCGGGAGTCCCGTCCAAGCTCAACTCGGCGGTGGGCAACGCCTTGGTGCCCAGCTTGTCCTTGAGTCGGTGCACACGGATGTTCTGCAGGGGCGCGTCGCGGTCGCCGTCTGGGTGGTCGCGCAGTTCCAGGTAGAACAGACTCAGCCCCCGGCTACCGGGCTTGGTGGTGCCGCCCGCGTCCTCGATGCGGGCCAGCGTCATCGCCATCTGGCTGGTTGTGGCGCTGGTGAACCACTTGTCGCCGTAGAGCCGCCAGCCGCCGGGGGCGTCCCGGTCGCGTCGGGCCACGGTTTCGGAGCCGCCGACGTCGCTGCCCCCGGCGCGTTCCGTCATCCATTGGCCACTGGTCCAGAACTGGTCGGGATCGCGGCTGGTGAGGCGACTGAATGCCCGCTGACGCAGCTCATGGTCGCCCACCAATTCCAGAACCCTTGCGGCGCCGTCGGTCATGGCCAGAGGACAGGTGTAGATGGCGCTGCTGGGCGTGAAGAGGTACAACTTGGCCGCCTGAACGACGCGGCCCAGTTCGCCCCGCGCGCCATGGCGGCGTTCGTAGCCAAGGGCCACCAAGCCCTCTTCGGCGGACACACGGTCCAGATCGCGCCAGCCGCGCGCCGTCTCGATGCGATCGATCCGCTTGCCCCAGGCATCGAAGGGAACGTGGCGTGGCGGGTCCCGCTCGGCGTCGCGAGCCATGTCGAGGATGTCCGTGACGCAGCGGCCGCCGAACCGATCGAGGTCGTCCTCCACGTCGGCCAAGACGGGCCCCAGAACCCGGGCGAGGTAGCTGCGTAGCAACGGATCCTCCCGGTACGGGTGGGGCACTTGCGGCGGGTCCTGGAGGAACACGCCGGGCAACCCGCCAGCCGAGCCTTGAGCGTTGGGATACCCCACGCCTGCGGCCGGGGCTCGAATCGCGGCAGGGCATGGGGGGCCGCAACCGGCAGACCTGAAGCTGCCCCCGAAGTGTGCCCAGACATGGCAGCCGGAGGCGCGGGTTGAGCGAAACACTGCTGCAACTGGCACTGGTCGTCGTCCTGGGTGTGGGCAGCCAAATCCTCGCGTGGCGGCTTCGCCTACCGTCCATTCTCCTGTTGCTGCTGGCCGGCTTCGTCGCAGGCCCCGTCACCGGCCTGCTCGACCCCGACGCCCTTCTGGGTGACCTCCTCCGGCCCTTCGTGGGCCTGGCCGTCGCCATCATCCTCTTCGAAGGGGGCCTAACGCTACGCTTGCATGACCTGCGCGGCAGCGGCATCGCCGTGGGCGGCCTGATCACGGTTGGCCTCGTCATCACCTGGATCCTGGGCGCAACCGCCGCAGCTCTGCTATTGGGCCTCCCTCCCAGCCTGGCGTTGGTGTTGGGCGCCATTTTGACCGTATCGGGACCCACCGTGATCGGGCCTCTCCTGCGACATGTTCGCCCATCTGGGCCGTCGGGACCGATTCTGCGCTGGGAAGGCATCCTGATTGATCCCCTGGGCGCCATCCTGGCCCTCCTTGCGTTCCAGGCCGCCGCAGGAAGCGGGTCATTACGGGAATTGGGCGCGACGGCCGCATTGAGCCTGGGCATCGGAAGCTTGGTTGGCCTGGCAGCGGCGGGCTTGCTCATGGTCGGGTTGCAGCGCCGCTGGGTGCCGGACTTCCTGGACGTGTCCGCCACCATCCTACTGGTGGTCGCGGCGTTTGCCGGCTCCGACGCATTGCAGCCCGAATCGGGCCTGGTCGCCGTGACCGTCATGGGCGTCGTGTTGGCCAACCAAGCGCGCGCCAACGTGCGACACATCCTGAGCTTCAAGGAAAACCTCACTCTCCTGCTCGTTTCGGTTCTCTTCATTCTCCTGGCGGCGCGGCTCGACTTGGAGCAGGTGCTCGGCCTTGGCTTACCCGGACTCCTGTTCGTCGCGGTCCTGGTCTTCGTTGCACGCCCCTTGGCGGTACTACTGAGCACCGCGCGCGCGGACCTGTCGTGGCGCGACCGCGTCTTCTTGGCCGGCGTGGCGCCGCGGGGAATCGTTGCCGCAGCCGTGGCGGCATTCCTGGGCCTTGAATTGGCCGCGCGTGGCATCGCGGGCGGCGAAACGATCGTGGCAGCAGCGTTCCTGGCCATCGCGGCCAGCGTGGTGGTGTACGGCATCGGCGCGGGCCCCCTGGCGCGAGCCCTGGGACTCTCCATCCGGGACCCCCACGGCGTCCTGATCCTGGGTGCTGCCGCCTTTCCCCGCGCCGTGGCGGCGGCGCTGCAGAAGGAGGGCGTTCGGGTCTTGCTGGTTGACGCCAACCGCAACAATGTCCTGGCGGCGAAACTGGACGGCCTTGACGCCCTCGCGGGGAACCTCTTGTCCGAGCAGATCGAGGACCAAATGGACCTGGGTGGGATCGGATGGTTCCTGGGATTGACCCATAACGACGAAGCCAATGCCTTGGGCGCCGTGCACTGGAGCGAGGAGTTTGGCCGCGCCCGGGTATGCCAACTGGCCACACGCATGGAAGGCCGCCCCCAAGCCCCCATTCACCTGCGCGGCCGGGTCTTGTGGTCGTCCGATGCCCACTACGCGGCGATGCGCGAGCGGTATCAGCAAGGCTGGCGCATCCGCCGCACCCCCATAACCGACCAGTTTGACATGGACGACTACCACGAGCAACACCCCGAGGCGGTACGGTTGTTCATCACCGATGAGGGGTCGCTGTGGCCCTTCACCGTGGACGACCAACCCAAGCCGAGGCCCGGGTCGGTGTTGTTGAGCCTGGTGCCACCCAAGCCGCATGGGCCGGACGAGCACCGGCGTGAAACGTAAGGGCCGAAAAAGGCCATCAAGGGATGCCTTGGTGCCGGCGCCATGCGGTTGCTGCCCCTTGCAGTGGCGTCTGCGGTAGTCCTCGTGGCTGCAGCGGGCTGCCTCGACGACTCCGAAGAACCTGAACAGGACCCCTTCCCCCAGGCAGCGCCCTTTGCTGTACTGCTGTGCCGGGACGGCTACCAGGCGGCCGATAGGGCAACCGGAATCGACCAGTGCAACCACCGCGTCACCAAGCCCCTGCTCGACGCGTCCAACTTCAACTGGACGGCGCAGCACGGTCCCGGCAACGAAGTCAGCATCGCCGTCAACCCCACCAATCCCCTGAACGCCGCCGGTGGCGCCAAGGACTACACGGTCTCCTACATCTCCGACGTGGCCGAGTGCGGCGAGTACACGGTCTGGATGGGCACCTACTGGACCAACGACGGCGGCATCACGTGGGGCAATGACCTCATGCCCGGCTTCAAGGGCGACCCCCGCCAGTCGCCCCTGCACGGCAACGACTGCAACACCGACCCCGTGCTGGCCTTCGACGACGACGGCACGCTGTGGTACCATAGCCTGAACTATGACGGTGCCCGCGACGACACGACGACGCTGCCCAGCCCCCTCTCCGGGTACGACATGTACTCGGGAAGCCAGCTCTACTTCGCTCGCAGCGACGACGGGGGCGCCACTTTCCCCGGCGACCAGATCACGTTTGCGGGCTTCGGCGACGACGGCCTCATCTTCAACGACAAGAACTGGTTCGCCCTGCAACCCGGCGGCGACCACATGATCGCCACGTGGAGCAACTTCATCATGGGCCCCGGCCCCGTCATCCACTACGTCGAGAGCTTTGACGGCGGCCAGACCTGGGGGCCGCCCACGCCGGTCCCCGGCGGCGAGGCAGCCAGCTTCTTCTCCGTGCAGTTCAGCATGCCCCAGTATCTGCCCGGCGGCAACGCCATCGCCATGATTTGGGCCGACTTCACGCCCAGTGGCGTGCGCGGTGGCCTGGGAACCGGTGACGGCGCCGTGCTCGCCTACACGGAAGGCGTCATCACGCCCGGCGGCACCGTCTTCCAGCCCGCCGAGGCCGCCTTCACCATGAACCCGCTCAAGAGCGGCCCGGGCCGCGACGGAACAGGACCCAGCACATTCCGTATGAGCACCTACCCGGTCCTTGCCGTCGACACCAGCGGCGGCGAGTTCGACGGCCGACGGTATGTGGTTTGGGCCGACCAGTCCGGGCCCCTCGACTCAGACGTCCAAGTTCTCATGCGTTACAGCGACGACGGAGGCGGCTGGAGCGACCCGATCACGGTCAACGATGTGCCCGACGGCGACCAATTCATGCCGTGGATCGATGTCGACCCCGACGGCGGCGTGCATGTGGCTTGGTACGACCGCCGCAACGACCCGGAGAACCGGTTGCTCGACGTGTACTACGCCTACAGCGACGATGGCGGCAAGTCGTTTTACCCCAACGTCCGCGTCACGGAAACCAACTTCGACGGCGACCTCGCCCATCACCAGAGCGGATCCACATTCATCGGTGACTACATCGGCCTTGACACCACCGCCCAGTCAGCTCACATCATCTGGGCCGACACCCGCCATACCGGCGAGCCGGGCCGCGAGAAGGGCAGCGACGTGTACGCGGCCACCATCGTCAAGGATGCCTCGGCCAAATCCACGTTCGACGCGGCCTTTGCGGGCTGATGGATAAACTGGAATGCCCGGCAGGCCGTCAGACGGCGGCCACCGGGCACTCCTTTGCCTTGCAGCGCCTCAATTCTGAGGGGTGCACCCGGGCTACGGGAACGGTCCGCACTGGTAGTCGTAGAATTCGCCACCGCCGTTGCAGCCCGCACCATGGGACCCCGCATGGAAGTAACCGCCGTGGGCACCGTCAGAGCCCACATAGTAGTATGAAAGGACGACTCCGTCGGGCCCGACTTCGTATTCAACCTCCGGCTCGCCGGCCGATGAGGCCATGGGCGCGAGCAACAGACCCGCCAGCAAACCGATGACGAAAGATTTCATTGATTTTTGGAGGCCAGGACTTCTTGTTCAAGCTTTACCCGAGTGGCCCATCTAACTATTGACCCACACGCTTGAAGGAGGCAAACCATCCACCCCCGTGGGATATCGGGTCGATAACGTGCCCTGGTGGTGGCGCCCCATCTGGTGGACCAGTTGTTGGGCGGTGGCCGCCGTGGCATGGATCCAGTTCACGGCGCTGCGCTGGACGGTCCGGTTTCGCGTTGAGGGCGCCGAACATGTCGCCGACCCAGGCGGCCGAATCTACTGCTTTTGGCATGAGGGCCTGTGGATCTGGTTTACTGCCCTGGCTCCCCACCCGCGCCACCTGATTCCTCCACAGCGCCAAGCCTGGATGCAGCACCCGGCGGCATTCATGAAACCAGTGCATGCCACCCTGCGCATGCTGGGCGTCCGCAGCGTGCTGGGCTCCAAGGGAGAGGAGGGACGCGCCGCAGTGGCCGAAGTTGCGCGCCTCGTATCGGCGGGCGGCTCAACAGCC
>JBFJVP010000055.1:0-11395 GCA_041624075.1 Thermoplasmatota archaeon
GCTTCATCCAGCAGCCCGCGGGGCTTCATGGCGGCAGCCAGCAGACGTACGTCCTTCAAGCCGAGTTGCCCCAGGGCGACGAGGGCCACCAGGTACACCAGCCAACTGCCAGCCACCAGGCCGGCGAGCTCCCAGACCCGATCGTACGCGGCTGGTGGTGCCCACGTCTTGAACCAGACCAGGGAGGCAGCGCCCGCAGCGCCCGCCAGGAGCATCCGGATCTGCACCGAGTCCAAGAGGGGCAGGTCGAACGAGTCGCGAGCGCTCCACCGGTTGTACACGTAGGCGGTGATGGTGGATACGACGGTTGCAATGGCGGCGCCCTCTGCGCCCAGGCCCGCCATGGGAACGCCCAGCAGCGAACGGGGAATGAGAACCAGGTTCAGCACCACGTTAACCACGACGTTGATGGCAACCGCCCGAACCAGGGTTTGCGTGTCGCCGGCACCCATGTGCTTGGCGCGCAGGGGCATGTTGAGCGCCATCACCACGGCCCACAGGGCGAGCCACCGCAACGCCGGCGCAGCTTCCAGAAAGCCGTCACCGACGGCGATGTGGAGCAGCGGCCTAGCCATGGCCACCATGGGGATGGCAATGGGCAGCACGAAGAGCAGGAGGTATCGCTCGGCGCGCTTGAAGGCCCGCATGGCGCGCTCCATGTCGCCCCGCGCCAGCAGGGCGGAGAAGTGGGGAAACAGGACGGGCCGCAGGGCGACGCTGCCCAGGATGGCCAATGTCGTGAGTTTCTGGGCTGACCCGTACAAGCCCACTTGTCGACTGGTCCAGAAGTAGCCCAGCATCAGCACGTCGATGTGCTGGAGCAGGATCGCCAGGACCCCTGTGAAGGCGACCGGCAGCGCGAAGCGCGTGTAGGCCCGCCCCAATTCAGGATCCCACGCTGCCACGGAGGCCTTTTCCCGCATCCACCAAACCGCATTGAGAAGGGACGCTGCGACCTTGCCAGCCAGATGGGACACGGCGATGTAGAACGCCAACTCGGTCACCTTGGGCCGCGCCTCAAAGCCCAAGACCTGCGCGAGGGCCTCCGACATGCCGGGCAAAGGCGTCCAGCGGCCACTGGCATGGGCAACGGCCAGGCCAACGGTGACGACGCCGGTTGCAAACGTGACGGAGTCCACGATGTTGCACCATTCGACCCGGTGGACCCGGCGTTGACCGGTCCAGTGGGCATCGCCCGTGTGACGGATCTGGCTGAGCACGGTGCTGATGAAGATGACGCCAATGACGTGGAGGCTGGTGGCGTCCGTGAACGACCTGCCCAGCACCACCGTCCAGGCGCCCAGTGCCAAGCCAAAGAAGGCGATCATCGCCAGCAGTAGTCGCGTCCGGATCCGGATGTAGACGCCGAGGGCCTTGGCCGGGTCGACTCCCCGGGCGATCATGCGGGTGTGTGCTTGGTCGTACCCGAGGCGAAAGATGGTGGCGACGATGCCAAGGAGGCTGACGGCGAACAGGTAGGAGCCGTATGCGCCGGGCGCGTAGTAGCGACCCACGGCCAGCAAAACCAGAAAGCCGAGACCGGAGCCCACGATCTGGCTGGCTAGAACGAGCACTGCCTTGCGTGCGGTACTGCCCTTGGGGGGCCCCGAATCGGGATCCATGTCTGCCGCATCGGTGGCCTTTGCCATCGGCGCGCCGCGCACTGCATGGGGCCTTTAAGCCGAAGGGACCCCGGCCGATGCGCGACCCTTGAGTCGTGAGACTTAAATGGGAGGCCTAGGTGGCGCGGGATGCCCGGGACGGGGCTTCTGTCCCCCGCCGTGTGCCGCTGTGGCTCAGTTGGTAGAGCAGCTGATTCGTAATCAGCAGGTCGAGGGTTCAAATCCCTCCAGCGGCTCCTTTAGATTCGCCCGTTGGCCGCGTCCGGCGGCGTTCTGGCCTGGCCGTAGGCATGTGCCGTTTGCCTTTCGGGCAGCCATCGTGTCTACGTGGTGGCCTTGGCGGCTTGCACGGTTTCATCGGGCGGGTGCATGAACGTGTACAAGTCGTTGAAGGCGGCGAAATCGCCGGCCTTGACCGCCCGGCGGCGTCGCCGCAGCTCCGGAATGACCAGCCGAAACTCTCGGAAGTAGGCCTTGGCACGGGCGCGGTGCAGGTAGGAATAGAAGAGCAGGTAGCCCACGTGGCTCCACCACAGCGCCAGCCAGCGAAGGGGCCCGAGGCGGAAGTAGTGGTTTACGATGACGTGGCGGTGGATCATGCGCATGCGAAACAGGTCCATGGGTGGAATGCGCCCGTCGTCGTGCATGGGGTGGTGCAGCCGCGCCGTGGGGGTCACCACGAACGGGCGACCCGTGGCACGGTGGACGCGGAGGCTGAACTCGAGGTCCTCCGCGTACGAGTACCGCTCCATGGCGGGGTTGAACTGGTGCCGGTCGAACACCTCCCGCCGGTACGTCATGTTGCAGCCGTACAGCCAGTTGGTTTCGCGTTCGCGGTCGAGGGCGATGGGGTAGAGCAGACGCAGTGGGAATTTGCGGGCGCATTGGCGCTTGCTGGCGCGGGTGATGAGAAACGGTGCCGTGGCCAGGTTCTTCCACCATGAGCCCCGAGGGAAGTCGGTCACCCAGCCCATGCAGCCGATGGCGTCGGGGCGCCGCTGCATGAGGTCCTGGATGCGTTCGATGTAATCCCTCTCGAGGGCGACGTCGCTGTCCAGGTGGGTCACAAGCTGGGTTCCGGGCGGCAGGTGGGCCACCGCCGCGTTGCGAGCCCTGGTCAGGCTGGGTGGGCCCGTGCACCTCACGTAGATCAGGTTCAGGCCCTGGAAGGCCTCGACGACGCGGCGTATCTTGTCTCCTGGTGTGTCGTCGCAGACAATCACCTTGTGCGGCACGACCGTCTGGTCCCGCAGGCACGCCAAGAGGTTCTCCACCTGCTTGGGCCTGTCGTAGGTCGGAATCACGACGGCGTGCACGGTCACACTGGAACCACTTCGTCCGCTTGGCAAAGTCGTTGCGTTGCGGGAGCAGGCCGTTTTTCTCCGGCAGACGCGAGGGCTCAAGGGCGCAGGTGCCCACGCCTTGCCCTGCGGCCTCGCAACGCGATTGCCCAGGCCCGGGGAGCTTTTTCAGAGAAGGGGCGGTGCAAGGCACCATGGCGAACCCCGGCGGCGATGGGCAAATGCAGGTTTCCGCTCGTGTCCCCCGACGGGCACGGGGTCCATTAGCGGGCGGGTCCCATTTCACGAACGCCACCCAAAGGCCTCTAGAGTGTTGGTCGGGAGTGACTTGAGCATGAGCGACCCACTGACCCACATGGGACAACGCCGGGGGCGCCAAGCCCCCGTGGACACCACGCCCCCGGGCCCGGTTGAGAAGGACAAGCTGGCCAGCGCGTGGCTCACCTACCCCCTCGCCAAATTCAACAGCCTCACGGCGCGGCCCCTGTCTGCCCTGCTGGCGTTGCTGCGGTTCACCCCCAACCAGGTTACCCTGTTGTCGCTGGCGGTCTCCGTCATCGGCCTCTTGTACGTGGCCACCGGCGATTGGGCTGGCTTGTTGCTGGGCGTGGCACTCGTCCACTTGGGCCTAGTGCTCGACCACGCCGATGGCCAGGTTGCCCGGCGCAGGGGAATGTCATCCGAATGGGGCATGTACCTGGACATGGTGGTCGATCGCGTCGTGGAGGCCGGCCTGGTGCTGGCGGTCGCCGTGGCAACCATGGACGGCTTCGTGGCAACCAAGATTCCACTGCTGCCAGACCCGGTGCTGCTGGTGCCGGCAGGCACCGTCATTTTGGCCATCTCGTGCCTTGCCGCCATGTTCCTGTGGCGCTTCCTGAACGCGTACAACGACGTGTTGTACCTGCGAAGCCACTTGCGAGCCACCGGGCGGGCCCCCACCCCAGAGCCCCGCGCAAGCGCATCGGGCGGCCGGTTTCCGGTCTTCAACCGGGACTGGGTCTTCATGATCTGGCTCGTCGGCTTGGTGGCGGGACAGCCTCACGCCATGCTCGGGCTGCTGCTGTTGCTGCACCTGCTGGTGTGCCTGGGCAAAATCATCGCCTTTGCACGCAACCACCAGGACCCCGAAGGAAGGGCCGCCGCCGTGCTGGACCCGGACTACCACTGATGCAACCCGCATCATGGCCAATGCCGGCGCCCAAGTCTCGACTAGGCCTCGACTAGGCCTCGTAGCCCCACCGGGCAAGTTCATCTGCGCGGCTGCGGGCCAAGTCCACCAGTTCAGGCTTGCGCCGGTACGCAAAGGCCCGATTCGCGTTGATTCCATCCGTCAAGCCAGGGGGCGCACCCTCAAGGCCACAAAACGACAGGATGCCCGGCAAAACGCCGTCGGCATCGGCTAGGAGATCCTCGTAGCGGAACCGCATCATCCGGTCACCGAGGCCAGCCGTGGTGGTGACGGATACCTCCTGGAAGTCCCGCCACACATCGAAGGCCCCGGAGAGGGTTGCCACACGCTGGCTCCGCGCCACGGGGTGGCGGCTGGCACGGAACCGGTACATGGGCCGATGGCGATAATAGGACGCCCGGTTGGACGGCCAGCCCTTCATGAAGCGCGTGTGAAGACTAGCCGCAACGTCCACGCCGTGCCGATCCACAACCAGTACCCGCGCGTCGGGAAACAGGCGCAACCAGAACGGCAACGTGGCCGTGTTGCGGGGATCCTTCCAACCCCAGGGCTCAGACAAACGGCGCGGGTCGCGGGCGCCAAGCACGCGCCGCCCCAGGAATTCCCTGGTCCGCAGCGACGCCAGGGAGCAATCCAGGTAGTCCACGACCGTATCAGCCGCCTCCTCATGGGCCAGCAGGTCAAGAATGGGTAGCGGCCGATCCCACGCGGCGCCGGCGTTGGAGAGAACCCACCGGTTCAGGTCCAAGAAGAAGGTCGCCTCATGGTTTTGCTCCAACTTGTGACCCACGAACAGGCCAGCTTGGTCCAAGAGTCGCGTGACCAGAGACGTTCCCGAGCGGTGGGCTCCTGCAACGATGATGGGCGCTCGTGGGGAAGGCAACGTCAGCGGCCAAACCCCGGTCGGGCATGACGCTTTGCATCCGCGCCTTTCTGCTGCCCCGCAAGCTGGCACCACCCGGTGGGCGGGGCCCAGAGCCATCACCGCAACTCCTATCGACCTGCCGGGGTGCCGTCCACTGTGCCCTCCGTTTCGGTGATCATCCCGACGTATGAACGCCGGAAGCAGGTCGAGGCGTGCATCCGGAGCATTTGGCGGCAGCGCCACACGCCAGATGAGATTCTGCTGGTCGACGACAGCCCGTCGGATGCCATCGAGCGCCTGACACGGGAACTGCGGGACGGACCGGTGCCCGTGCGGTACTTGCACAACCCGGGCCGGCCCAGCCTGACGCGCGCGCGCAATCACGGCATCGACAACACGGCAGGCGACATTGTGTGCTTCTTTGACAGCGACTCACTGCCAGAGCCGGACTACATCGAACGCGCCGTCGCCGTGCTCGCCCAGCGCCCCGAAGCGCTAGCTGTGCGGGGCATCGAATCCAGCCAGAGCGTCATGCCACCACTGTACCGGGCTTATAGGTGGCTCTTCTGCCAAGGCATTTCAGGAGGCAAAACGATTCGAATCGGGTTCCCGCCGACCTTCACCCGATACCCCGTTGAATTGCCTGGCGTGACCATCAGCGACTCCATGCGCGGCTCCAACATGGTCATACGCCGCAAAGCGTTCCAGTTGGCGCGCTTCGACCCGGAAATGGAACGCTACTCGTTCTTCGAGGACATCGACTTCGCGCTGGCCCTGCGCCGCGCCAAGCCCGATTGCATCCTGTGCGACCCCAAGATGTTGGTCAACCATCCCCGGATCGAGGCGGGCCGCATCCCGGACGACGACCTGTTCTTGATGGTCTACGCCAACAAGCACTACCTGGCACACAAGTACTACCGCGTCGGCCCGCGACGCGCCCTGAAGCTGTGGTGGAGCGATCTGGGCTACGTCATCATGCACAGCCAGCGCTCCTGGACCCGACTACGCCTCCTCTGGCCTCGCCACCGCCGCGTCAAGCAACTGCTGCGACGGCACCGCCGTGACCTGCGCGAGGGCCGCCTGGCCCCCCTGAACCAGTACTACTCCTTCATGAAGGGGCCCGAGCACGGCCTGGCTGAGATGCCTAGCCCCGATGCGGACTAAGCCCAAGCCGCCACTTTTTGATGCCCATATGCTTGGACGGCCCGCCGTGCCAGCGCCCAGTGCCCTGTCGATCGCCGAGCGACCCGGCTTCGACCTGCAGCCGCCCCCAGACTTCAACGTGGACTTCTTCTGCATCGGCACGCCCAAGTCACGTAGCACCTGGCTGGCCCGCTGCGTGGCCGAACACCCCGATGTGTGCGTTTCCATTCCCAAGGAAACCAATTTCTTCGCCCGACACACGACCCTCTTGGTCGACCAGACACAAGCTCATTTTCTGCGCGGCTGGCCCTGGTACCGGGACTGCTTCAGTCACGCCCGACCCCACCAGAAACGGGGAGACTTCACCATTAACCTGTACCGCAACGGCCCCGAAGCCGTGGATTTGGTACATGAGGCGTTCCCCGACGCCCGGCTGGTGGCGTTGCTTCGCCACCCCATCAAGCGCCTCTACAGCCACTACTGGCACCGCGCCAGTAACCCCCGAGCGCCGCCCCTACGCATGACCCCGGAGCAGGCGCTACTCAGCGATGCGTTTCTGGACACCAGCCGCTACCACGCCCACCTGCGCCCCTGGGCGCGGCGGTTTGGCCGCGACCAACTCCTGGTCCTTCTCGACGAGGATCTGCAACCGCCGCTGGCGGGCGTGCAGGCGTTCTACCGCCACATCGGGGTGCAAGACGACTTCGTGCCGCCGTCGCTGGACCGCGTGGTCCAGCCCATCGTGGGCCAGAAACCCATGCAGCGGTCAGCGGCGCGTGCGGCCCAACTGCTGCGCAAGGCCGGCGCAGGCCGCCTCGTGGATGTTGCCAACCGGCAGGGACTCAAGCGCTGGTTCTGGGAAGGAACCGGCCGGAGCGCCGGGTACCCGCCCCTGGACCCTGAGCTTGCCCGGCGCGTCTACGACCGATTGGCAGACGACATTGATCAACTGGAAGCGTGGCTGGGCCGCGACCTTGCCAGTTGGCGCCCCGATCAGGCGCACTAACGACCAAACAACTTGCGCGCCTGCACCAGGTCCTCGGGGAAGTCGATCTCCATGGCGCGCAGATCACCGATCTCGACGCAGCGCACCGGCCGCCGAGTGTACGGCAACATGTGCTCGACGGCGCGCTCGAAGTACGCCTGGTCCTCGACGTAGTCCAAAGCCTGCTCCAGGAGATCGCGGTCAGCCTCGGCGAAGTGGTTGACGCCCACCGACTCGCCGTCCCCATGCACCTGCTTCGACAACGCCATCAACCGCCCGTCGCGCAACCGGTACTTGACCTCCTCCTCGCCGCACACGCGGGGATCGACGGCCAGGCTGGTCACATCGGGATCATCCATCAGCATCTGGAGGATGCCGTCATCGAACACCACGTCGCCATTGAGTGTCACCACCGACCCCGCGCCCATGGCCTGCAAGCCGATCAGCATCGACTTGGCGGTGTTGGTGTCCATGTAACGCGGGTTCTCCACGAAACGAATGTCATCCCAGGACTGGTTCACGTGCTCCACCACGCGGCCCGCCTGGAAGCCTACCACGATCCAGATGTTGTCCACGCCAGCCTCTCGTAGCCGTCCAATCTGGTGGTCCACGATGGCTCCTTCGCCCCAGTCGATCAGGGCCTTGGGTGTCTCGTAACCGAGACGGGAGCCAAATCCGGCGGCAAGAATCAAGCCTGCGGGCACAGGCGCCGGCACGCGCGCCGGGTACTAAGGCGCGGCGCAACGAGGCCCATCACCCGATGGTGAAGTTCTCGCCCCGGTTGGGCAGGTGCACCGTGGCGAAATCGGACAAGTCCGGCACGAGGGCCTCCCGGTTGTCACCGTGGAACAGCACGATGTCCTCGGCCTTGGTGCGCCGGGCGAAGTCCACGAGGTCCCGGTGGCCTGCGTGGGCACTGAAGTCGAAGTGCCGGATCTCACACGCCACGGGACGGATGTTCTTGCCCGGGTCGCGGGGATCGAAGTCCAATTTCCCCTCATCCTTGAGCATGCGTCCATTGGTGCCCTTCACCTGGTAGCCCGTTAGGGCCACGCCGCTCTTCTTGTCGTTGCGCAGCTTGTCCAGGTAGTACAGGATCGGGCCGCCCTCCAGCATCCCGCTGGTGGTGATGATGACGTCCGCATCGCGCAGGGCGTTGGCCCGGTTGCGGTGACCGCGGACGTACTTCACCTGGGCCATGGAGCGCTCATACCGCTTGGCGTCCGCCAAGTACGTCGGGTGCTGGGAATAGACGCGGCTGACCGTGCGGCCCAAACCGTCCATCCAGACATCGAAGCCTTGATCAGCAAGCACCAGGGCCAACTCCTGCGCCCGGCCAATGGCAAAGGCGCCTGCGATCGTGGTGCCTCCCCGGTGGGCCACGTCGTCAACGAAGGCGATGAAGTCCCGTTCCGTGTCCAGGCGGTCCGGGTGCTCGCGCCCGGCATAGGTGGTCTCCATGCACAATACGTCGGTGCGCACCGGCTTGGCACCCTTCACGAGCCGTTGATCGTGGGTGTAGAGGTCGCCGGTGAAGACCATGCGGCTGCTGTCGCCGCGCAGCTCCACCTGGGCTGCACCAGGGATGTGCCCGGCAGAATGAAACCGGGTCTCCATGCCGCCCACATGGCGCGGCCGCCGGAAATCCATGTAGTCATAGCGCTGGGCCAACTCCTCGATGTCCGCGTCCCCGTAAGGCTCGGGAAACCCGTCCATGCGCGCGATCTTTAGCGAATCACGGTGCATGAGCGCCGATACCTCAGCCGTCGGTGGCGTCGTCATCACCGTGGCTTCCGTGTGCGCCGCCAGCCACGGCACCATTCCCGAGTGGTCCAGGTGGGCGTGCGTCAAGAACGCCTGGTCGATGGCGGGAGCTTCCAAGGGGTAAAGGGGCGGCTTGTCGGGCGCAATGCCATAATCGAACAGGAACGTCTGCCCGTGGGTTTCCACGACAAAGCCCAGCCTCCCAATATCCTCGGCTGCACCCAGGAAACGGCAACGGTACGTCAACGTCGGGCCCTACCTGTCCAGGTACAAGACCTCACCGCTGGCGCCGCCGCAGGGCCACGGCCGCTGCACCCAGCAAGGCCAGGGACACAAGCAGGCCCACGCCAGGCGACTCTTCATCGTCTTCGCCCGAAGCCCCCTCCACTGGCTTCGTGAAGTCCGTGGTCCGCTTGAGCGGGTCCCAGCAATACTCCTGTGTGCCCACGGGGAACACAAAGACGGAGCCCTCACAGTACCCGTTGAAGCGCTCGGCTACCTCAAGAGGAATCACCGCGCCATCCTTGGCAAGATCGACGGCTGATGCCGGGGTGCCCATGTCATTGACGCGAATGTAGTAGGTAGCATTCGTCGTGATCACGAGACCAAGGAACACCTCGAAGGCAACCTCCTTCTCCTGATTGGCGGTATTGGTCTCGTTGATCCACGAAGGAACGCCCACGGATGCCTTCATGACGTGGCGCCCCGGTGGGAAGACCGCGCCCTTCACGATGCTCTTGCTGGCATCGGTTGCGAGCTCAACCCTTTGGGTGGCCAGGTAATTGGGGCCCGAAATGGTGATGTCGGCAGGGATCGCGGTACGTCCCCCCTCCTGCATCGCCGTGGCCCGGAACGCCGCCAGGTCGCCGGCCATCAACGGCACCGTGCTGGTTCGCTCCATCTTCTCCAGTACGGTATCAACGTTGAGCTGTTGCAGGTTCACCTGGAGGACCTTGCTGGCACGGTTGCCCACGGCATCCACCACTTCAACGAAAAGCGGCATCTTGCCCGTCAAGTTGGCCGACCGGCCCAGCGCGTACACCGTCTCCTGTTGGCTGCCCAGAAGGACCGTGTCCGAACCGTTGAAACGCACCCTGACCGAGAAGTCGGATTGCTCCACGACGTCCACCTGGACATCAAAGGGAAGCCCCTGAAACACCTCGTTGGGAACGTGGGTCGTGAACGCGGGGTCCACCGTATCCACGGTCAGCGGAATGACGATTTTCGCCACGTTCAAGCCGTCTGGCGACGAGGCTGGCCTGGCTCGATCGTAGGCCCGGATCTCCAACTGCTGTGCGCCCTGAAGCGACAGGATGCCCACATCGAGCCGGTAGGGGAAGAACAGGGGCAACTCGGGGCTCTTGGAGTTGCCTTGGCTCAACTGGTACGTAATCTTCTGAATCTGAGGCCAGACCTGGCTGGCAGTCACATTCAGGTCCAAGCGATCGCCGCGCCCCATCTTCTGGGCCGGTTGCACCGTGATGTGGCCCTCGAAGCCATACAGCCAGACGCTGATGGGATCCGGCATCAGGCTTGGCGCAATGCGCACTTCCAAGGGCAACGGGTTGCCAATGGCCTCCACGAACAAGGGGCCAACTTCACGCCAGGCGACCACTTCGATTCCCCACTCGCCCACCACCAGATCAGGGTGGTTGACGGGCAGGATGGCCAAGTAGACGTCGTCGGCGCGGTTATGCGTAAATTGCAGGAGAATCGAGGGGCGCTCCGGGTGGACCACCTTGGCTCCCACCAGGAAGGTATCATCCGGGTCGTAGCGGTTGGGGTTGCGTTCGTTGAGGAACTCCGTTACGCGCCCATGATCGATCGTAATGGCCAGGTTGCGGCCGCGATCCTGGACCAGGTCAATGTGGGTTCGCTGCACCACGCTGCCGTCCGCCAGGCGCATGGTCACGTTGATCATGTCGCGCACGCTTTGCGGCGGCTCGGTCGGTCCGCCTCCGCCCCCGCCTCCGTTGACGGGCGCTTCGACCATGACGATCAGGTTGTCGACAGTGAAGCCGGGCAGGTTCTCGGGCTGACCATCGGACGTGAAGTAGAACCGGATGTCGATCTCTTCGCCTTGGAAGGGGAAAAGAATCGAGGGATCGGTCACAGCCACGGTCTGGAAATCCGGAATAGCCCCCGAAAAGACGGCCAAGTTGACCCATTCGTTGCTGCCGGCCGGGGCGACCTGGACGAACAGTTGATCCGTGTCAGGCGTCGATTCTCCGCGCACGGAGAACATGAACGCCGTCATGGTTTTCCCCGACAAGTCCAGGGGTGCCGCCTTGAGGAGTGACGCGCGGCCATTCGTGCCGTAGCCCTCCCTTGAGGGAAGCGAGCCCGCAGAGCGCAGGATCGTGTGGCACGCAGAGGTACCATCGACGCCACCAGAGGAGGATGTGCCCCAGCCGGTGGCTCCTGCGGGAACCGGCAGCGGGCCCGCCTGCACTGGAGGCTGGGCGATGGCATGCCACCTCTCCGGCGAGCAGCCATCGTTCCAGGTCTCCTCGTAGAAGACCA
>JBFJVP010000056.1:0-11362 GCA_041624075.1 Thermoplasmatota archaeon
GTGGCACGATTGGCGTCAAACCAGGCGAGAACGTGAGGTGGATGGATGGCTGCCAGGGAGGAGGATTCCGGCAGCTCGACCACGTTGTCCAAGCCGCCAAGGTCCACGCCGCCGTCGTACACGAAGATGCAGAGCTCATGGTCCTCCGCTTGGGAGAGGTCGTCCATGTCGCCAATGGAGACCCATCGATCCAGGCGTGCGTCGCGAAGCTTGCGACCCATCTGGGGTGACTCGCAGACCACGATGCGGTCGGCGCAAAGGCGTGGGGTCGGCTCCCGGGGTGTGTGCAGCTTGCGCAGCTGCTTGCGAACGGCGTCCCGATCCAGCCCTTCCACCAGTTTGCGGGCAACCAGCGCCTCGGACTGGCGCTGTGCTGCCAATTTGGGGTCGGTCGTGGGGTGCAGCAACCGCAGCCTGGATCGGCCGCTGGCGGTCGCTGCGAAGCGGCACAGGTCCTCCAGGATGGCCTCGTAGATCTGCCGGGCGCGGGGCGTGCCGAAGAAGTCCTCGGGTGCCGACTGGCCCGCGTGGCTGAGGATCATCTGGACTGCCCGGCGCTCCGACAACCCGTCGACTTGGAGCAGGGCCTCCAAATCTTGGTCGGCCAGGGCTTCGAAGAAGGCCTTGTCCGTGCCAAAGCGCGCCCGGATGGCACCTGCGACTGCGGGTCCGACGCCATCCAGGTCCTCGAGTGCGGGCGTCATGCTTGCTCCTCCAGGGCGGTCTGTTTGTCGGGGCGATCGGCCAGGTGGCGGCGGTTCTCGGGGTCCAGTCGGAAGTCGTCGTCGTAGCTGTAGACTTGGAAGTATTGGCGCTCCAGAAAGGCGCCGGTGGACTTGTGCTTGCGGGTCTGGCCGCCGACCCAGCGCCAGATTTCGACGCAGTCGAAGAGGGGGTCCCACGGCACTTTGGCGAGGTCCTCCTTTTTCTTGCCGATGCCGGAGTGGGCGGTCACCTGGATCCAGCGGGTTCGCTCTCCCCGCTTCTTCCCGATGAGGTCGACGCAGCCGAACACGTCGTTGGATTGGCTGTAGTAGTTGGGGCCTCGCTTGACGCCGGTGCGTACGCAGCGGTGGACGTGGTATCCTTCGGCCTCCAGGAGCTTGATGGCGGCCAACTCGATGGCGGTGCCCTTGGCCGAGGTGTTGACGCGGCGCCGGGGCTTTGACCGTGGGCGCTTGGAGGTGTGCTGGGCCTGTGCCTGCTGGTCGGGGGTCGTATCGGCCACGCGGTCCCAAATCGGCCTCGCCGCCGCATAGCCATTGGTGGGAGGGGAGTGAAAGTACTCTCCGGCGGCTTGGGACCACGGCCAGGAGGCGTCCGGGCCGCGTCCGGCCGCAAGACGGAAGGGTCTTTAGACGGGTCAGGCATAGAGTATGGTTGCGTGAACGGACGCGTTTCTACGGTCCTTCTGCCCCGCCGCTGGTCGGTCAGAAAGTTGTACAGGATCGAGCGAAAGCGCCGCCAGGCCCAGCCTGGTGCTCCGTCCACGCCGACCCGTTCCATTGGAGCGGGCGCGAGGTAAGACCATGATCGTGCGTGACGTGATGACCACCGATCTCATTACGGTGGACAAGGACCGGAACCTGAAGGACGTCCTCGACTTGATGGAACGCCACAAGGTGACGAAGATTCCCGTCGTGGACGGCGACCGACTCGTTGGCATTGTGACCGACGGCAAGATCGCTGACAAACTGGGCCGGGCCCACAACCGGAACATCCAAACGGGGACCCTACACGCGTCCAGCGTGATGGACAAAGACTTCATTGTGGCCCATCCGGACGAGGACTTGGCCAACCTGTTGGTGGACGTTGGAAAGCCGGGGCTCACCATGGTCCCCGTTGTCCGCGGCGAGAAGCTGGTCGGCATCGTGACCAAGGCGGACCTGCTCCGGCTGGTGGAATCCGATGTCGAGTTGGCAAGCATCATGAAGCGGGAGCTCCACGCCGTCAACGCCGGCGAACGCCTCGTGCACGCCAGGCGACTCCTTCTGGACAACGAAATCGCCCGCCTTCCCGTGGTCAACGGTGGCCAACTGGAGGGCATCATCGCCGAGCACGAGATCGCCGGAGCCTTCGCCGCCTTCAAGGAGGCGGACCTAAGCGTCCAGAAGGCAAGCATCCGCGACCTGCAAGTCATCGACTACATGCGCCAACAAGTCGTTACGGCGGCCCCCAACACCAGTGCCCGTGACGCAGCCAAGATGATGCTGGAACACCACGTCGGCGCCCTGCCTGTGGTCAATGGCGGCGGGACCATCCAGGGAATCGTTACTCGCACGGATCTGATTCGGACGTTCGCCTCCTAGGAGCCCACGCCTCCCAGTTCCCCCGGGGCCCTTCTCCTTAGGGGGGCTGACGAGGGACTTTTCCCCTCTCCCATCCCGTTCTCCTAGGCGCCCGCCGCCGCCAACCGTGGAGGAAAAGGACGGCAATCCTTTTTGCCAGTTTGCCGGGTCGGCCATCACGGTGGAGCGAATGCGCGCAGTACTAACAATTGGTCTGGCACTCCTAATCGTGCCTGTGGCCGTCCCTGGAGCCCAAGCCCAGATCAACAATTGCGGAGATATTAACATTATTTTCAGAAACCCTGACCTGCAGCCCGGGGCAGACGGCTTCATTCGGGCCAGCGGCCAGTTGTTTGCCCAGTTCCAGGCGATCGGCGAAGGCGCAGACAAGATCGCGACCTTCGGCTTCAGCTTCGGGGTTCACACGGTGGACTTCCCGGCCAGCACCGTCTGCCAAGCTCCCAACTCCAAGTTGTGGTTCTCGGGTCAGCAGATCATCAACTACCGCGCCGACACCAACCCCGACGACGGTTTCTTCATCAACCTGCAAACCGCCCTGGTGCCGGACGGCACCTACACGGCGGCCGTGCACGCCTACGACAAGGACGACAACGAGTTGGCCCGCTTCTGGGCCAAGGCCATCGTCGAGAACTGCACCCAGGACACGGCTCCAGGTGTCCAGCGCTGCGACAGTGACCCTGCCCAGCTCAAGGAAACCGACAAGACCATGCCGTGGCCCATCATCCTGCCCGGCGACGGCCAACTTCCCGAAGGCCAAGTCGGTTTCACCCTTGAATTCGCTGAAGAGTTGTCCAACCTGACCGTGACGCTCAACGGCGAAGACATCACCGGTCAGTTGGAGCAGTGGGACGGTCGCCTCTGGGACGACGACCTGAAGCCGGGCTACGGCCCCAACGGCTTGCTCGGCGACACCGACGCCACCAAGGAGTGCAACGGCACGCTCCCCGACGTTGATTACGTACACCACTGCGAGTACCTTGGCGTTGCGTACCGCTGGACCCAGCGCGCTCTCGAAGACGTGGACGTGCTTCGTGTCGAGGCCCGCGACCTGAGCGGCAACCTGGCCCGCAAGGACATTCACATCGGAAGCAGCGTGGTTGGCGGAGCTATCACTCAAGCGGCGGCGATCGTGACCATGACTGCCGAAGAAGTCAAGAAGATCGTCGGCCCCGGCAGTGGCGTGGACTTCCCGTTCCAATTCGTCAACCAGGGTGGCGGCGACGGCCACGTCAACCTCATCGCCGAAGGCCCCGAAGGCTGGGGTGCCCGCTGGGAGCCGGTCCACGTGGTCGTGCCCCCAGGCGGAACCACCACGGGCTCCGTGATTGCCAAGCCGCCGGCGGGAACGCCGCCCGGCACGTACCTGATCAATGCCAGCGCCGAATACCCCGGCGAGGGCGGCCTTACCAAGAAGATCAGCCAGCAGTTGACGGTGGAAATCAACCCCTCGGCCAGCAGTGGCGGCGCCTCCGGCACCGGCACCGGGTCGGGAGGAGCACCTGTCGATGAGGCGGACGAAGGCAAGGACTCGCCAGGCCTCGGCATCCTGTTTGTCATGGCGTTGCTGGGCGTCGCTTCCATCGCGCTGCGACGCCGTTCGGGCGGCCAGATCTGACGGCAGCCCGAACCATCCCTCTTCCTTAACCCTTTAATAACTGGCGGCAGTGGCCGAAGCCACCGTGGCCGCGCTGTCCGGTCGGGTCGAGGTGAAGGGCATTCCGAGTTTCACGTTCCGCGTTGCGGGAGAGTCTGGAGAAGGCGTAATCTCTGCTGGCGAGATCGCCACGCTAGCTATTTCTGACATCGGTTTCAACGTCTTCACGTTCGAATCGTATCCTGCGGAAATCAAGGGCGGGCACTGCTGGTTCCAGGTCCGTGCAAGCAACGATGAGGTCCTGTCGTCCGGCAGCACCGCCGACGTGCTGTGTGCCTTCAACCAGGAGGCCATGGACAAGCACCTGAAGGCGGTCCGCAATGGCGGCGTCGTGATCTACGACCCCGGCCAGGTCAAGGAAGTGCCGGAGCGGCCGGACGTGATCTTCTACGAGATCGCTTTCGACGACCTTGTCAAGGAAACCGTGGGTTCGCCCAAGTCCAAGAACGTCTTCGCCGTGGCTGCCTGTGCTGCGCTGTACGGCGTGCCGGCCGATTCTGTGAAGAAGACGGTTCGAAAGAAGTTCAAGGGCAAGAACCCGAAGATTCTGGAAAAGAACGACGAGGCGGTTGACGCGGCGTACGCCCATGTTGCGACGCTGAGTCGGCAGCACGAGGGTACCCTGGCCATCACTGAAATGGATGATGAGCGGATGCTGATCAACGGCAACGACGCCGTGACGCTGGGCTCATTGGTGGCTGGCCTTGACTTCTACGCGGGCTACCCGATTACGCCGGCCAGCAGCATCCTAGAGAAGCTGGCCGTTGAGATGCCAAAGCTTGGCCGGATCTGCGTGCAGGCTGAGGACGAGATGAGCGCCATTGCCCACTGCCTGGGCGCCTCGTATGCTGGCAAGAAGGCCATGACCGCCACGAGCGGGCCTGGCTACAGCCTCATGCAGGAGCTGCTTGGCCTGGCGTCTACGGCCGAATTGCCCGTTGTGATTGTGAATGCCATGCGCGGTGGTCCAAGCACGGGCCTGCCTACTAAGACGGAGCAGTCGGATCTCAATGAGATGGTGTACGGCAGCCATGGCGAGGCGAGCCGCATCGTGCTGGCGCCTGCCGGCGTGCGGGATTGCTTCTACCAGACGGTTTGGGCGTTCAATCTCGCTGAGAAGTACCAGGTCCCGGTGATCCTGGCGACTGACCACTCGTTGGCCAACCGCACGGAAAACATCACGATCCCCACGCTCCAGGATACGCCGATCATCAACCGCAAGACGCCCACTGAGGAGGAGCTGAAGGATTACCGCCGCTACCGGTTCACGGAGGACGGTGTTAGTCCCATGGCTCTGCCTGGCATGAAGGGTGGTCAGCACGTCGCCGAAGGCCTGGAACACAACGAGTACGGTAACCCCAACTACACCGGCGAAAACCACGAGGCCATGACCAAGAAGCGCCTTGAGAAGATCGCGGATGCCTGGAAGTACCCGATGGCCGTTGAGAGGTTTGGCGACGAGAATCCGGACATCCTGATTGTGACTTGGGGTAGTACCAAGGGCCCGGTCAAGGAAGCTGTGTACCGTTTGTTGGAAGACGGCCGCAAGGTTGGCATGATTATTCCCAAGATTCTCAACCCGTTGCCTCGCGAGGGCTTCCTTGACATCATCGAGGCGGCGCCCGAGGTGCTCGTGGTGGAGATGAACTATACGGGCCAATTGGAGGGTCTGTTGCGCAAGCAAACCGTCCGGCCGTACCACCGCCTCAACCGCCTGCACGGCAACCCGGTGACGTGGCTGGAGGTCACGGAGAAGGTGGATCAGATTCTGGCCCAGGACCGTGAAGTGGAGGTGACGGCATGACTGAAGTCCAGCAGACCCAGTTGAAGGCGAAGGACTACAAGGGCACCCTGCCCCCGGTTTGGTGCCCGGGCTGTGGCGACTTTGGTGTGTTGTCGGCGACCCAGCGGGCCTTGGCTGAGCGCCAGTTGCTCCCCGAGGAGGTTGTCTTCGTGTCCGGTATCGGGTGCAGCAGTCGCTTCCCGCACTTCATCAACGCGTACGGCTTCCACTCGGTGCATGGTCGGGCGTTGCCCGTGGCCTTGGGCATGAAGCTGGTTTCTCCTGACCACAAGATCATCGTGGTGGGTGGAGACGGCGACGGCATGGCCATCGGTGCGGGGCATTTCCTGCATACGGCCAGGCGCAACCCGGACATCACGTACATCATGATGGACAACGAGATCTATGGTCTCACCAAGGGTCAGGCGTCGCCCACCTCTGAGTTGGGTTTGAAGACGAAGACCAGTCCTTACACGTCGGCGGAGGCGTCGGCGGATCAGCCGCTCAACCCGATGGCGTTGGCCATCCTCAGTGGGGCCACGTTCGTTGCTCGTGCGTATTCGGGCAAGATCAAGGAACTGGTTGACATTCTTGGTCGCGCCATCGACCATGAGGGCTATGCCTTCGTGCAGGTGATCAGTCCGTGCGTGACGTTCAACGACATCTACGAGAAGGCGCGTTCGAGCCAGACGGAGTTGTCGCCGGACCATGATCCTTCGGACCGCAATGCGTCGCTGTTGGCTGCTCTGGGTGATCCGTTCAAGACGGGCGTGTTTTACCTGAAGCCACGCCAGACCCTGGATCAGGCGCTGGCGGCCCAGAAAGCCAAGGCGGCTGCCAAGGCTGACACGGGCATGGCTGCGCTGGCGATGCAGATCGTTGGCAACGCGTGAGGCATCGACGCTAGCGTAGGCTTGGTCGCCTGTTCGGGAGTGGCCGGGCTCGCGTGGCGCGCCTTGCTGCTTCCAAGGGTTGGCTTCGCTTAGCTGAGCCGCTCGCCGCTGCCGGTCTCTCGTAGGTATTGGGCCACGGCCTTCGTGTACTCTTTGCCGCTGCCGGCGAGGACCGCTTCGGCGAGCGGCTTCCAGGCCTCGCCGCTCTGCTTGTCGTCCCGGCTGAAGCTTTGTTCGCCTGCCGGGTCGCCCCCGATGGCGAGCAGGAATGCGTAGACGTGGCCGTTGGGGATGGCTGCGCTGGCAGAGTCGCGTCGCAGTCGGGCCAGCACGGCTGCCCGGTCGTGGCTGCGGTGGAAGCGTGCGAAGTTGTCAACCCAGCGAGCCAGGGGCCCCAGGTCGCCCAGGGGTGGCAATTCGGATTCCAGTTCGAGTCGTTGGGCCTCTTCGTGGGCGAGGCGCACGAGGGCGCGGGGTGCTTCACTGGCGTGTTCGAGGGCGAAAGCCTGTGCTTTGGGCCCCAGCAGCACTTCGAGGGCTTCGGGGAGGTGGACCTTGTGGTCGTCCAAAACGCTGGCGACGTTGCCGCTGGCACTGACGTATCCGGTGGCGGTGAGCTTGCGTAGCACTTCCCGTTCCCAGGGATGGCCTCCAAGGGCGTCGAGGAAGGCGTCCTGGTCGGCGCCGAAGTCGCGGTCGCCGAGCATGAAGCGCGTTCCCTCCTCGCCGGCGGTGCGGCGCCATTGGCCCACGGCGTTCTTGATGAGCGTGTCCTCGCTGTAGACGCCGGCGCGGTACCCGGCTACATCCTTCTCGTCGGGTTCGGTGACGGCGCCGTCGGGGAGAACGACGTGGATGGTGAAGGGGTGGCGTTGGCGGTCTGAGGCGTAGCGTTCGGCGGCCTTCTGGTGGAGGTTGCCGGCGCGTTTGCCGCAGGGACCGCACACATGGATGCTGGGCCCGCCGCGGAAGCCGAGTTGGACTCGGGGCTTGTCGGTGTGTCCGCAGCCAATGATGCGGGCGGCTCCTTCTCCTGTTGATTCGTCCAGGCTGATGCCGGTTTGCTTGGCTAGTTCGTCGAGCCATTCCTGGGGTGGTAGGGGCGTGGTACCCGTGCACCAGAACCTGGGGCCGGCGAAGAAGTGGAAGGAGTGCTTTTTGGCGACCTCTGCCCACGCCATTCGCAGCGCGCGGGGTTCGTCGTGGTTTTGGATGCCGAGGCTGGCGGCTCGACTGACGTGCCCGCGTTGCAGAAAGAACCGGCGCTGCGATCCGACCTTGGCGTCCAGCAGCCGGGGCGCCGCGGTCAGTTGCGCCAGGGGCAAAGCGTTGGCGACGGCGCCGACGATGCTCTTGTCGCGCTTGTCCGTCCAACTGGCCTTGCCTTTGCTTGCCATGCGTTCGATGCGCTGCCGGATCTTGACCAGGGGCTTGGGTTCGTCAATGCCCTCCGGAATCTCGGGTAGGACGATGCGCGGGTCGGCCGCGAGGGCGCGAACCCGTTCCAGGAACCGTTCCTGCGCGGCTCCGGCGGCGGTGCGAATGGACGTCCGACGTTGGCGCTTGGCAGCCATGACAGGCGCTCGAAGCCGCCTCCTGTGGTAAAGGCGCCGGCTTATTGGCGAGGGTCGGGCGTTGGTCCAAATCGGACGAGGACGTAGTAGGGGCCAGCCACCAAGTACAGGGACATGAAGCCGATCAGCCCCAGGACGGCCCAATCATGGATTCGAGGGAGGTTCCAGGTGGCCAGCACTCCCAGGATGACGACGACGGCGGTGACGCCGAGCATGCCGCGCAGCTTGGGGTAGCGGACCCGGCTGACCATCAGGGCGCCGGTGAAGAAGACCAGGGCAAGCGTGAGCCATTCGGGGGCTCCGGCGAGTTGGACCGCGATGACGGCGAGGGCTCCGCCAGGGCTGGACATGCCACTGAAGTACCGGCGGGGTGCCTTTTCCCGCAGGGCTTCGAATCGGGCCAGGCGCATGACGACGCAGACCATGTAGAATCCGGCGGCTCCCCAGGCGAGCCAGGTGTGCTCAATGTCGGGGTTGGTCGCCAGAATGGTTGCCGGCGCGATGGCGAACGTGATGACGTCGGCGAGGCTGTCGAGGAAGCCCCCCAGGGGTCCGTTGCCGTAACCCAGCCGAGCGACCGCGCCATCGGCTCCGTCCAGCAGGATGCCCACAAACACGAGCAGGGATGCCAATGCGAAGTGGTGATCGGCGGCCAACACGATGGCGGCTAGGCCTGTGAGGGCGTTGGTGAGCGTTACCAAATCCGCGGGCCGGATGTCACGAGTGATGCGGTCAAGGCCATCCCATTCGTCGCGCAGTGCTGCGCGGGTGATGGATCGAACCCGCCAGATGCCCCTGGCGCCTGCTGCCACTGGACCGCCACTCATGACTTGGCCTCAGCCACTTGGGTCGATCCGGCGTACACTCGCTGGCCGATCTCGACGGTCCACTCGACGCTGCCTCGTGGCACGAAGAGGTCGCATCGGCTGCCGAGCCGAATGAGGCCCAAGCGCTCGCCCTTGGCAACGCTGTCGCCGGCCTCCGAGTAGGGCACGATGCGACGCGCCACGGCGCCAGCGATCTGGATGATCTTGACGTCGCCCAATTCGGGGCTCTTCATCAGGGTAACAACCCGTTCGTTGCGCTCCGAGTCCTTGTTGAACGCGGGCACGTGCTTGCCCGGGTAGTGCGTGACACTGCGAACGTTGCCCTCGACAGGGAACCGGTTGACGTGGACGTCGGTGGGCCGCATGAAGATGGAAAGCCGTTGGGCAGGCCCAACATCGGAATCGTCCACTTCGTCGATGCGGACGACCTTTCCATCGGCCGGGCTGGCGATGCCCTTGGCCGTGCGCCGGTCGGGGTCACGGAAGAACATCACGAAGAACAGGGCCAACGAGAACGGCACGATGCTCAGGCTCTGCAGCCACGGCGCGTCCAGAGGTGCTGCCAGGGTGAAGAGCACGATGGCGAGGACGACGGGCGCGATAACCCAGTTGGCGCCACCGTGGGCGATGCGGAAGACCACGGGCTTGCCACGAGGGGGGTCTTCTTGAACGGTGCGGGCCAAGGCACCAAGGCAGGAGAGCCTAGGCAGCGTCCGTTGGACTCGCCGATCCGGGCCTCCGCCGCCCGATCTTCAGCGTACGCTCGATGGGGCCGTCCCGGTCGGGGAGGTCGAGGACTCCCACGAGGCTGTGGAAGAACTCCGGGAACAACCGGAACAGGGCGAACGCGATGCCAACCATGGCGATCAGGCTGCCGCCCTTGCCGATGGCGTTGTGCATCATCCAGAAGCTTGCGTGGCCCTGGCCGTAGAGCCAGATGATGCCAACGTTGCGAATGAGGTTCAGGACGTACACGACGACGCCCACGCCGATGCTGGCGTACACCTTCTTGCGCAGGGGCGCCTGGGTGCCGGCAAACAGGCCGACGAACAGCATGATGACTTGCACGGCGGTGCAGGCGAGGATGATGCTGACGGGAACGATCTGGAGCGATTCGCCGCTGGGGTTCATGAAGAGCAGCTTCTCCAGCCAGGTCTCCGGCGGGGGGACGACTGTGCTGATGTACTGCTGGTCGGCTGGCAGGGTGGCGCAGTAATCGCCCACGGGATCAGATCGGCCAGCGTGGCAGTACCGGTCGGGGTAGAAGAAGGTCACAGGGCCCCAGGAGTCCTGCTTGTCGATGACAAACTGGAGGCCCTTGGAGTCGCCTTGGCCAAACAGTTCGAGGCCGAACCGGGTGTGGTGGCCCACCATCTCGATGAGGGCTACGCGAATGGTTTGCACCTTGGCGATCAGGAAGTAGGTGCCTGCGGTGATGAAGGCGGCCACGTTGACGAAGTGGACGGCGTCGTTGCGCACGCCTCGCACCAGGCTCAACCATTGATGGTAGGCCAGGTAGACGAAGAAGTAAACGCCGACCAGTGCGAAGACGAAGTTGACGTAGTCTTGGCCCTCCTTGATGAGCAGGTCCATGGCCACCAGGCCCCAGTACCACCCGAATAGGACCCAACCGACCAACGTGAGCCGCTTGCTCCATGTTTCCCGGCTGAAGCCGAAACCAAGCAGCACAAGTCCAGCCAACAGGGGGATGTTGGTCCATTGCTCCCAGGTCGCCAGGCCGTCGCTGCGCACGTGGGGACTGAAGCGCTGGGCCAAGAGGACGCCGCTGACGGCCAGCGCGGTTGCCAATCCCAGCCAGAACAGCGTGACCTGGCGGGGGTCGCGTTCCGACTCCGCCGGGGGGGACACTTCGTTGGCGTATGGGTGAGGCCGTGCCGGTCGGGACTTCTTGTCCTTCGCGGTCGCGTTCAAACCTGCCACGGGGTTTCGACTTCGCCACCTGACTTAACACATCTGGTGCGTCCGCTTGCGTCCATGGGTCCTTTTGGCCAACCTTCGTCGGTTGGCTCACGGTTTGTCCACCTAGGGTCGCGGTGGTCGACCGGGCAGCCTCCGGGTCCCGTGGCGGAGTTGGCTTGCGTTCTTCGGCCGTTCGACTCCGCGGCCCGTTGACCTGCGCCGCCCGGAGCCGCGTCCACCTGGCCGTGATCGTGTCGGTCGCTGAGCTGGAGATGCGGAAAGAGGGTGCCCGGCACTCGAGTAACTCTTGCTTGCACCGTGCCACGCGCCGCGATCGAGGCAGAATGAATTCTGTCGGCCGAAACGGTTTTTTGGTGAAGTGGGCCTGGCCGGCTACATGAA
>JBFJVP010000057.1:0-11305 GCA_041624075.1 Thermoplasmatota archaeon
CATCCTGTTCGCGCGCGGAGAAGCAGCCGCCGAGGCGTTCCACGCGGTGGCTGCCGACCTGCGCCTGGCGGACCTGGACGAACCGGCCCTCGTGCGTGCAGCGCAACTGCGGGCGGAACTACTGCGCCGCGGCCGGCCCAAGGCCCACACGGATGTTCTGGTGGCCGGGATCGCCGCACACGGGGGCCACGTGCTGCTCACGCGCGACGCGGACTGGCACCAACTGGGCCGGGAGCTGGGCCTGCGGGTTGAAGGCTACTAGGCCCGCGGCCTCAGTACGGCGACGGGAACCGCATGCACGTCACCTGGAGCGCCGTCAATGCATCCGCCAGGGAGCTGGCACCCCAGGCCTCGCAGTTCTGTCCGAGGCCGACGTAGCTCAGCGTTGAGGTGGCCATTCCCGCCGCCGAGCACCGGGGCCATCCGCCGACGGGGGGCCAGTACCCGATCGTCACGACCGGCATGGTCCCGCTGCACTCCGCGATGTCCTGAACGCGGGCATTCACGCGAGGGGTTGCGCTGTCGAGCCAGTGCTCCGCCCTGGCCTCCACCGAAAACAGGTAGTCCGTCGGGCACGACGAACCACAGGCCGGCAGGAAGATGGTGCACTTGGCGCGGTCGCTGCTGCCGAGGGCCGTCGAGTCCGTGCATGTGGCCGGGGTGCCCAGTCGGGCCCGGTCGCACGTCATTGTGAGAGCGGTGACCTCGTTGGGCAAGGCACCGGAGCCCCGGCACTTGACCAGAATGGACGCCACTTGGAACTCCGGCACGACGAGGATCCCTTGGCAGCTGCCCTGCCCGGAACAGACCAGGGTGCCCGCGATAACGCCCCGCACCTCCGGGGTGAGCAGGCCGTTGGACCCCGACGACGCCTGCACGGTGATGCGCAGTGCGTGGTAGCCGCACGGGTCGGCGCAGTACGGCACCCAGAGGCCGCACTCGGCCGCCTGGTCAGAGCCGAGCGACGTGGATCCCCGGCACGTTTCTTCGATGCCCGCAGCCTCGCCGGGACTAACGGCCAGGGGTACAAGCAACGCAACGACGCCCGCGGCCACCAACCCCACACGCATGGCGGCGCATTGAATTCGTCACTTTTCATGTTTGTGCGGGCGGCTCAAGAGGGGCGCAAGGCTCACAGGGCGGCACGTCGGACCGGACGGCAGTCCCGGTCGCCAGGGCAAGGTGCGCTTGCGCCAGTCCCATGTGGCGGCACCGCGCCGGGGTTTCGCTGAGGCTCGCTCAAGCCCAGCCTCCGCGCACCTTAAGTAGGAATTCCAGCGCCTGACTGCTGATGACCTTCACGCGCACAATCACGATTGCCTTGCTTGCCTTGGTGTTGGCTTCCGCGTCGGCGGCGGCCCAGGCGGGCCCCGACCCGGGCTACGGTAGCGGCCTCGACTACGCCGCCGCCTACGCATCCGCCCAGGCCGACAACGCCACGACAGACCCCGCGGCATACGCAGCCGGCAAAGCCAACGCGGACAACGCCACCCTTGAGGTGGCCCACGGCGCGTACATGGCATGCTGGATCGCCGATGACAACGGCGTGCCCGACGCCACTGGCATCTGCGCCAACTACTACACGCCTCCCGGCGACGTGCAGCCCCTCAACGAAGACGATGGCGCCGACGCGGAGGAAGCGGTCGACAACGTTACCGCAGACTTCAACGCGACCGTGGCCGAGATCGCCGACGCAGTCAACGACACCGCTGCGGACCCTGCCAGTGCCCCGACCCAGATCGAGCGCATCGTGGACGCCGTTGGTGGTTTTGCTCAGCGCACAGCAGCCACACTCCTAGGCCTGATCACCGGCCTGGCGGGCGGTTTCGTTGATGGCCTGGTCGCCCTGGCCGGCCTGGGCTCCTTGGGCCTTACGACGGCTGGCAGCGGATTGGCAGATCTGGGTGGCTTGCTGGGCGACGGCGCCATGGCCACCGGTAACGGCTTGGCCACCGGCGCCGCGACTTCCTGGGACGGGCTGACTTGGATCGGCGACCAAATGGCCCTTGGCGGGAAGGTGATTGGGGGCGGAGTTGTTGATGCAGCCGCCGCCGTTGCGGATGCGACGGCCGCTGCCGTCCGGGCGGTGGCGGACACTGTCTCAAGCGTCGCCCAGAACGTTGCGGACGCGGTTCGAGGATGGTTCGGGCAGGCACCTGCAAGCCAGACGCCTGAAGTCGGCGAAGCCGTCGGCGATGTCACCGAGGAGCTGGGCGCCGATGACCTGCTGGCACCGGTCCGGGATCTTGTTCCCTAACCGGCGATTGTTTGAATCTCGCGACCCAAAACCTTATCCACCTCTCGCAATGTATCCTTTTTTACATGCTAATAGACGGGATCGCGGCCCGGCCTCGGGCGGACCGACGCAAAGCATGGGCGCCAACAGGAGAAAAACCGGCTAAGCCGGGCCTCCAGCACGCAACCAAACCGCATCCGGATTGGACGACGTGGCTACAAGGTTTATCTATACAGCGCGAGGTGAACGCACGTGTTCGGTAAAGGCGGCTCCAATAGACGGTTCCGCACCAGGTTCGCCATCGCGGCACTCGCCACGATGGCCGCATTGGTGCTTCTCACCCCTTCCCACGCAGGAAGCGTTCCCGGCGGCATTGGCTTGTCCGACGCCATGGAAGAGCCCATCCAAACGGACGCACCCCAAACGCCGGAGCCCCCGGCCGCGCCCCAACCGCCCGCCATTCCAGGCGGCTCCAAGCTGCAAGACGAGGCGGAAGAGCGCATCAACGGCGGCAATGATTCAGACGAAGACAATGAGTCGGACTCTGATGAAGACGCCAACGGAGGCCCCGACCAGCAGGCCGGCGGCGACCCCACGATTTCTGACCTACTCAACCAGTTGCCGCCCGCCACGGACCCCGTCGCCCTCCTCAGCGACCTCGGCATCGAGATCCCGGAGCCCGATGTCAACGATGTGCAGATCCCGAACCTCGCCGATTCCACGGGGCTCACCGGATCCGGCCAGAGCAACCCCTCCACCGCCGCCAGCACCCAAAGCATCGCACCCCGAGCCATCGACCACGCCAGCACGGGTACCATCATTGCCAGCGCGGCGATCGCGACGGGCATTCTGATCGCTTGGGCCGCCAAGACCGGCGGCGTTGGCGCCGCATCCGTCTTCGCCGGATCCAACTTGGCGCAAGCGGAAGCTGGGCGGCGAGTGGTTCCATCCCCCCTCTTCACGCGCTTCCAGCGGGAAACCGTCCTCAACCACCCCAAGCGCGGCGAACTATACCAGTTGATCGCGGAACAACCCGGCGTCTGCCTGCAAAGCCTCTGCGACGCTAGCCACCTCAGCCGCACGGCGGTCACACACCACTTGCGGCTGCTGGAAAAACAGCACCTGATTGTGTCCAAGCGCAACGGTCGCAGCCGCCACTACTACCAGAATGGCGGACGATACGGCACCGAGATGAAGCAAGCGTACGCGGTGCTGCAAAACGAACGCAGCCAAGCCATTGCAGACTTCATTCACGGGCACCCCGGCGCGATCCAGAAATCCATCTGCAGCCGCCTGGGCATCGATGCGAGTGTGGCGCACTGGCACGCCAAGCGCCTGGAAGAAGCAAACCTGATTCGAACGGTCCGCCAGGGACGAACGGTGGCGTACTTCCCTTCGGCGCCGCTGGAACAGATTCGCCAGACTTCCACGTAACCCGAGTGGCCTACTCTTCCTCATCCATCCATTGTTTCATTTCTCGTTCCAGCGCCAATTCATGCACCCGCTCCGGGGGGTGATGTTGTCCGGGCAGGATCCTGTCGGCGCCGGCCAATAGTGCGACGGCGCCTGCGGCCACGCGTCCTTGCAGCGCCAAAAAGGTCTCGACCAAACGGGCCAGGCGCGCGGCGGCGAGTCGGCTGGATGGACCCAAGGCCCGCTCGTCGCGGATGCGAACGACCAGGCCGTAAATGCCTTGGAGGCCATACACGGCAATGCCCACCCAGACCCCCACCACCAGGTACGCGGTACGCTGGTTGGCCAATTCGAGGACTGCTTGGCCACCCCCGGCTTCGAGGCGGACGAGGGCGTGGGTGAGAATGGCATGGCTCGCGGACAGGAGGACCGCCATCCATGGCAGCACATCCCGGCCGCCCAGCAGGAAGTGGGCCCGCTGGATGGCGGTATACGACACGTAAACCCACGTGAAGACCAGGATCAGGAAGGCGGCGACGCTGGGGACCAGCAGCGAGGCGTCGCTGAGGTACTGGACGCCGTCGGCCAGGAGGGAGGCCAGGAAGACCCCGAATGCCAGGAGGTGCAACTCCCTCAGGATGCCTGGGCGCAGCCGGCGGAAGGCACGCACCACCCAGTAGAGACCCAATGCAGTACATCCCAGGATTCCAGCACCCAGGCTGCCTGCCAGGCGGGGGCCACCAAGGGCCGGCAGCACAGCCAGCAACGTGGTGGCCGCCAGCAAGGTTGCCTCCGGCAGGGCAGCCCAGAAGCGCTGTCGCGACAGGAGCACCCGGTGGGTGTCGTGGACCATTTCCTCGAGCACGAAGACGACGTTGATGCCTGCAAGGACGAAAAAGCCGAAGCTGACGAGAACCGCCAACACCTGGAAATCCTTCTGCTCCAGGAGGGCGACGCCGGCGGTGGCGGAAACGACGTACGCGATGGAGACCAGCCCCCAAGCGGCAACGAAGGCGCGGTTGCCCATGCGGAACTTGAGGCCGACGGCGGCGACCAGGAACACCATGGAGAAGATGGTGCCCAGCCGCTCGGCCAAGTGGCGGCTGGTCGGCCACTGCATGGGCAAGAAAGCAAGAACGACTAGGGCTGCGGCGCCGATCCATAGCCACAGGCGTGCTTCGCCGTCCCGGAAGGGCCGGCTGCGCTCGGCGCCGGAACGGCGTGCCCGCTCCATGAGGGGAGCATGAGCCGACGAGGGGTCTCGCGGTGCCAACGGGTGCGTCACGTCGTTCCAGCTTAAACGGACCGCGAACCCGGGTGGACCGCAAGGCCGACGGGCGTGGCGCCGATCAGTACCGGTAGAAGCCGTGGCCGGTCTTGCGTCCCAGGTGGCCCGCCTGCACCTTCTGAACCAGCAGGGGGCAGGGTCGGTACTTGGGGTCCTTGAAGCCGTCGTAGAGGACGTTCAGGATGGCCAGGCAAGTGTCCAGCCCGATGAAGTCGGCCAGGGTTAGGGGCCCCATGGGATGATTCATGCCGAGTTTCATGATGGCGTCGATGTCCTCGGGTGTCGCAACGCCTTCGTTGAGGCAGAAGATCGCCTCGTTGATCATCGGCATTAGGACGCGGTTGCTGATGAATCCGGGGAAGTCCTTGCAGGAGTGGCATTCCTTGCCCATGTGGCGACCAATTCCCACGACGAGTTCTGTCGTCTCTTCGCTGGTTTCGGCGCCCTCGATGACTTCGACGAGTTTCATCAGCGGAACCGGGTTCATGAAGTGCATTCCAATGAAGCGCTCAGGGCGGCTGGTGGCGGCGGCCAGTTGGGTGATCGGGATGCTGCTGGTGTTGCTGGCAAAAATGGCACGCGGCTGGACGATGCCGTCCAGTTCGGTCCACAGCTTGCGCTTCACATCCAGGTCTTCCACGATGGCCTCGATGACGAGTTGGCACTCGGCGAGGGCTTGGTTGGAGGTGCTGGTGGTGATTCGTCCAAGCGCTGCCTCGGCATCCTCCTTGGACAGTTTGCCCTTCTCAACGAACTTGTCGAGGCTCTTTCCGATGCCTGCCATGCCACGCTCGATGAAGTCGTCGCGTAGGTCCACGAGGACCACGCTGTAGCCAGCCTGGGCGGCCACCTGGGCAATGCCTGCACCCATCTGTCCCGCGCCAACCACGCCAATCTTCGAGATCGTCATGTGCCCCGGCACCGGGACTCGCTTCATAAGCAGCCGCGTCGGGCTTCAGGTTAGAGAATGAGGCGGTGGCGCCGGAACAGGCGGAAGGCCAGGAAGGGACTCGCAATGGCGCCGAGGATCAGGGTGGCGATGATGGCCGCGCCGACCCAGATCCGCGCCCCTGTTGGGAGCATTGGGGCCACGAACAGGAAGAATTGCGGCAGGAAGAAAAGTGGCAGCATGACGAGGAAGCTTCGTTGCCCCGCGTCCTTCACCGTTTTGGCTCGCATGGTAACGGCCACCATGGTGCAGCTAAGCAAGAAGGCCATGACGCCTGCGACCATGGGTGCCACCAGCAGTGCCACCAAAGCCCAGATCAAGCCCCACAAGCCGTACAAGATGGTGGCAGTGACGGCCGCAGCAACTGCTCCGACCATCGCCGTGAAGGCGGTCATGACGACAATCGCTGCCAGCTTGCCCTGCAGGATGGTGTGGTCATCAAGCGGGCCCGCCAGCAGTGTTTCCAGGGTGTGGCGTTCCCGTTCCCCCACAACGGTGTCCACGGCGAGGTTCAGGGCCATCGTGAAGGCGCCGAATGCGGCGCCCGCTGCACCCATGAAGGCTGCTGAGGCCGCCGCAGCCGGGATGACCTGAGGAAGTGGCTGGGAGTCGACGACGGACTGCATCAACCAGGCTCCGAAGCCCGTAGCCCCTGCCCCAAGGATTGTCGCCGCCGCGACCGCGTACACGAACGTCCCACTGAATTTGCCGGCAGGGCGGGTCATTTCCTTGACTTCCTTGACTAGCAGCGCACTGACGGTCATGGTTGCTCCATCAAGGCAATGAAGTCGTCCTCCAGTGTTGACCGGATTTTCTCGACGCCCTCGATGGGCACGCCGCGCCGCACGAGGCTGGCAACGATGGGTGCCGCGGGGGCAGGGCTGTTCAAGTGAACCAGCACACCGTCCTGTTCCATCGAAACCTCCGCGATTTCCTTGCGGCGCCGAAGCGCCGTGATGGCCTTGCCGTCGATGCCGGGTGCCGTGATCCGGATACTTGGGGTTGCCTGGCGCAGACGGCCCGGGGCGCCTGCGGCCACGGCGACGCCATCTCGCACGACGGCGACTTCGTCACACATGGTTTCCGCCTCCCGCATGTTGTGGGTGGTGAGAAACACGGTGGCATGGGTGCGGCGTGTGAAGTCCACGAGAAAGTCACGCAATTCAGATGCGACGTGGGGATCCAGGCCGCTGGTGGGTTCGTCCAGGAAGACCAGTTGCGGTTCCGTCAGAAATGCCCGCATGACGGCGAGGCGGCGCTTCATGCCCCGACTGAGGGTCGCCGCCGGGTGGTCCGCCCGGTCGCTCCAGCCGGTTTGCTCAAGCACACCCCAGGCCCTCGCTTGGGCGGCGGCGCGAGTCAAGCCGAACTGCCTGCCATGGAACACCAAGTTGTCAAGGACACTGAGGCGCTCGTAGAGGCCGTCGTGTTCCAGCAGGACGCCGCAGCGGCGCCGAACCTCGCGGGCGTCCCTTGCTACGTCGTGGCCCAGCACATAGATCGAGCCCTGATCGGGCTTGAAGAGGCCCAGCAACAGGTGGATTGTGGTGGTCTTACCGGCGCCGTTGGGGCCCAGAAACCCGAACACCCGGCCGGCTGGCACGCAAAGGTCCAGGCCCGCCAGCGCGCGCACCGAAGCGTAGCTCTTGTGCACTCCGCTGGCTTCGATGGCAGCACTCATGCGGGCCCCGTTGAGGACTCGTTGGGCGGCCTGTGCACAGCGGGCAACATCACGTTCGAGCGACACCTATGAAGGCTTGTCTGCGTACGGGTCACCATGGCGTCTAGGAGCCATACCCAGCCACATTCATAGCTGGGTGGGCTTCGCTTCCCGGTGCAGGGCCAGCCATCCGGAAACGGTCTGCTGAGTCACAAAACCGTCGGCCGGAAGAATGGTCAACCGGACTTCGAGGGGTTCGGCTGGCAAATCGTGGTCGATGTAGAGCGGCGAGGTGCCGTTGAAGTCGAGGGCGGGGCTCCAAGACTCTCCGGCGCGCCATGCCACTCGCACCAGGAGCTCGTCCGCTGCTTCCTCGGTGGCTTGCCATTCCACGAGGCTCACGACGCGTCTCACTCCCGGTTCGGCGGGCAGGTCGAACTCAATGGCCTGACCAACGGTGACGCCGGTCAGGGCACTTCGGGCAACCGGCCCCATGGTGGCCTCAAAGGGGTGGGTGGCCACAAGACTGGATTCCAGGACCGGCGCCTCAGGCGACTGTTCGGTGTGCTCGTCGGCCAGCCAGTGGCGCAAATGCACGCCAGCGTAGGCACCCCAGCCAGCCGTGATCGCCAAGATCAGGACGACTGCCACGGCACGCGCCCGGGCCACGTTCACACAGGGGGCGGTGCATCCGGCCTTGTAGGCTTTGTGCACGACCCACTGGTGCCGGGTTGGCTGTTGCCCCGTTGCACTTGCAATCCCCGTGGCCATCTGACACGTGCGCCCCTGGCCTCCGTGGGCCGTGCAGGCACAACGCCCTGGGGTGCCTTCGCCTGCGAACACCTTCCTATCAGCAGTACCGGGCAGAGTTAGTGGCGACTGCACGAGCCGGCAAAGCGCAGGGTTGCCGTGAACGCCTCTGAAATTGCCCAATTCCCGGGCGATGCACAGCCCAGGGACGAAGACGTTCAGCACGCGCTGGACGCGATCTTGCAGCAAGCGCTACGCCCCGTCGCCGTCGGGTTAGCGTTACTGTATGCCGTTCTGGCAGCCGTTCGGGGCCCGGCCCTAGGCGACGTGCCGCTGCGAAGAGACGACGCAATCCTGTGGCTGACGCTCCAGCAGGCGCTGATCGTGGTAGCCCTGGTCGGGCTGTACTATGCGCTACCACGAACGCCGGCCAAGTGGTCTCACAGGTACCTGGCCGGGATCGCGACGATGATCGCGTCCGACAGCGTACTCCACATGTACCTCGTGGATGAGGTCACTGAATCCATCACCTTCCTGTTCGCCATCCTTGGCCTATCCTTCCTGTCCACGTCCCTGCGCTGGCACCTGGGCACCACCACGTTCCTGGTAGCAGCCTGGGTTTTGGGAATAACCATCGGCCTGACTCCCACACGCGTCGCGGTCCAAGAGATGGGAATGGCAGTCTTCATTGGCACCTCCCTGTCCATCATACTGTTCTTTGCACGCCGCTCAACACTCGTGCGCCTGGAAGGCCTGCGGCTTGAGACCCAGCGCCTCAACGAGAACCTGCGCCACGCCAACCGGGAATTGGACGCCTTCGCGTACCGGGTCAGCCACGACCTCAACACCCCCCTGACGACGTTGAAGCTGCAATTGCACCTCGCAAAGGGCAACACCGAGGGCGCCGTGCCGTCTACGCTCGTCAAGATGGAAAACGCCACCCGTATCATGCAGGACTTGGTGACGGACCTCTTGTGGCTCTCCCGCGCCGAGAGCCAACCGCTGCGGCTGGGGGAAGTCAACATCTCACTCCTGGCGCGGCACATCGTTGCCACCTTGGAGGCGGCCCATCCTGATCGAAACGTCTTGACGCTCATCGACGACGACATCATCGTGGAAGGAGACGCGGGCCTGCTCCGGGTCGTTCTGCTGAACCTCCTGCAAAACGCGTGGAAGTTCACGGCGGGCCGCAGAAACGCCGTCGTCGAGGTTCAGCGCCTGGGACCCGCAGGCGCCGCCCGAGCGACGGGGTTTCGCGTGCGCGACAACGGCGCCGGCTTTGATCCCCGCGAGGCGTCGCGGATGTTTCAGGCGTTCCAGCGGCTGGACAACGCCAAGAAGGTACCCGGTACAGGGTTGGGCCTGGCGACCGTCGCGCGAATCATTGAACGCCACGGCGGCTCGATTACGGCCACGGGCATCGTGGACCAGGGCGCCACGTTCACGGTGACGCTGCCACCGTAGCGGGCTTGACCTGGAGACCATTACCGGATGTGCAAGTCGCCCCAGGGCCACATCCTTGGCTACCCGCGGGGGGCCAGCTACGAGGGAACCTGGACGCTCATGGAGACCGCATTGCCCCCGCCCAGGCACAGCGTGGCCAAGCCGCGGCCGCCCCCCTTCTGCTTCAGCGCATACATCAGGGTTGTGAGCACACGGGCACCACTGGCACCAATCGGGTGGCCAAGGGCGACTGCGCCGCCGTGAACGTTGAATTTCTCCTCCGGCACCTGCAACTCCTTGGCTACCGCGCACGACGCACTGGCAAACGCTTCGTTGTGCTCGAAGAGATCGATGTCGTCGATGCTGAGGCCCGTTCGGGCAAACAGATTGCGCACGGACACAATAGGGGCTTCCATGACCCACTCCGGCTTGGTGCCACTGGCATCGTAGCTCTCGATCTCAGCCAGAACGGGCAGCGAGTGCTCCTCGGCAAACGCGCGGCTGGTGACCAGCGTTGCGCTGGCGCCATCACTGATTTGGCTGGCGTTGCCCGCCGTAACCTGACCGTCGCGGCGGAAAACCGGCTTCAGCTTCCCAAGCCCCTCGGGCCCATCCATGGGGCGGATGCCCTCATCTTGGCTGATCTGGATCGGGTCGCCGCGGCGCTGGGGCACGCTGACGGGCACCAATTCGGCGTCGAAGGCGCCGGCCTGCTGAGCCGCCAGGGCCTTGCGGTGGCTCTCGTAAGCCAAATGGTCCGAGTCATCGCGGGTGACCGAGTACCGCTCCGCAACGATCTCGCCGGTTTCACCCATGTGGAAGTCGTTGTAGTGGTCCCAGAGACCATCGTGCACCATGTGGTCCACGAGCTTGCCGTCCCCCAGCCGGATGCCGGAGCGGCTGCCCAGCAGCATATGGGGGGCGTTGCTCATGGATTCCATGCCACCTGCAATCACTGCCTGCCGGTCGCCGGCCTTGATTGCCTGCGCAGCCAGCATGACCGCCTTGAGCGCGGAGCCACACACCTTGTTGACGGTGAAGGCAGGCACCGAATCAGGCAATCCACCTCCCAATGCCGCCGCGCGTGCAGGGTTCTGGCCGAGGCCTGCCTGCAGGACGTTGCCCATGATGACTTCCTCGACCATGTCGGGCTCCAGGCCGGAGCGGGAAATGGCTTCGCGAACAGCGACCGCGCCCAACTCGGTGGCAGCCAGGGGTGAGAGGCCACCCATCAGCCGCCCAATGGGGGTTCGGCAGGCCGCCACGATCACTGGGTTCTGAGACATGTTTGGTCTCCAAGAAGAGGTTCTACAAAAGGGGCGAGGTGGCGGAGGGTAAAGGGACCGTACGGCTTGGCTGCGCGCGTGGCTTGGCGAGCAACCATGACGCGATCGGTTACTCCTACCAGCACGTCGACGGGGCATGTGCCTGGCCATTGGCTGCCACTGGTCTTATGCGGCCAGCAGGAACCGTCACCCGATGGGCGCAACGCCAAGGCTGCTCCTGTTGGCCTTGGTCGTGCTGGCTGGGTGCACCGACCCTGCAACGCAGGGTACGGGAGGTGGG
>JBFJVP010000058.1:0-11299 GCA_041624075.1 Thermoplasmatota archaeon
GTCAATACCCGGAACACCCTTGGCGGACAACAACGCGTAGGCATCGTTGGCATCCTCAACGGAATCCAACACCACTTCAACAGAAATCTCACCGATACGACCCGCCATCGGCAACGCAAACACATCACCACCAAACGCACCGCCCGTGATGGCCGGAACATCAGCGATGGTGAACCGGGCCGACATACCCGGCCCGGCCAGGTTGATACCTTCCCGGGGGCCCATGAGGAGAACCAAGTTTAGCAAATCCAAGCTATCAGTCGTGTCGAGAGTTCCGCCTTCAGCCGTGAAACCGATATCGAAACCGGGCAAACCCTGGACATCCAGAAGGAGATAAGCGTCGTTGCCCGTGCCTGCCAAGTCGAGAATCAATTCAGCACCAATGTGGGCAATTTGACCCTCCAGGTTGAGGGCAAAACGACCGTCGCCGAATTGGCTGCCCTGTACGGCTGGCACATCCTCGATCGTGAACTTCAGCGACAAGCCTTCGCCGATGAGGTTCAGGCCATCGCGGTCGCCCACGAGGACAACGAGACTCAGCAAATCCAGGGTGTCCGTCGTGCTCAGGCGGGCAACACCTTCGGGCCAGCGTACGTCAATGCCGGGCACGCCGCGGGCATCGAACAACGCGTAGGTGTCGGCAGCGACACCTTCTGCGTCCATGATCAATTCAATGGCGATCTGCTCGATCTGGCCATCAAGGTCCAGCGCGAACACGTCGCCGCCAAAGGCACCGCCCGTGATGGCTGGAACGCCGCGAAGCGCGAAGGACACGGAGAGACCTTCGCCCACCAGCGTGGTGCCAGTGCGGGGGCCAAGGATCGCCACGAGACTCAATTCATCGAGAACGCCCGTCGTAGTGATCGAGCCGGCGCCGTCGGGCCAGCGAATATCGACTCCCGGAACGCCAAGGCTCTGCAAGAGCAGGTACGCGTCGGCGGCATCGTCGGCCGCGTCCAATTCGATTTCCAGAGAAATAGCCTCGATACGATCATCCATGGGGAGGGCAAACGTGGTGCCGCCGAATTCGCCGCCCGTGATGGCGGGAATACCCCGGGCCGCAAAGCGAGCTGCCAAGCCAGGCCCCGCTAGATCCAGCCCTTCGCGGGGACCGACCAGCAGCAAGAGGCTGAGCGAGTCCAAGGTGTCGGCGGTGGTGATGGTGCCGCCGTCCGGCGTGAAACCAAGCGTGAAGCCAGGCACTCCCTTCGACGAGAACAGGATGTAGGCGTCGTCGGCCGTGCCGGCAAGATCTGCAATGAATTCAAGCGAGATTTCACGAATCTTTCCCTGCAAGCCCAGCTTGAAGACGCCGTCTCCGAATTGGCTGTCCGTCATTGGCGGAACGTCCTCAATTGCGAATTTGACGGAGAGACCTTCGCCATCGAGTTGAAGGCCGTCCCGGCCACCCACGAGCAGGACCAGATTCAGACTTTCCAGCACATCCGTAGTGGACATGGTGGCAACGCCTCCAGGCCACCGAACATCGACTCCGGGAATGCCTCGGGCATCCAGCAGGGCGTAGGCATCCGACGCCACGCCCTCCTGATCAGCGACCAATTGAACGGTCAATTGCTCGATCTGGCCGGTCATGCCCAAGGCAAATACATCGGCCCCGAACTGTCCGCCGGAAATTGCCGGAACACCCACCAGAACAAACGTGGCGGACATGCCCTCGCCGACCAGCTGGGTTCCACTGCGGGGACCCAGCACAGCAGCAAAGGACAACTCGTCCAGGCGGCCAGTGGTTTCGAAGGTTCCTGCACCGCCAGGGAATCGAACGTCAATACCGGGCACGCCGCGCGCAGATAGCAGCGCGTACGCATCTGCAGCGTCATTGGCGGCGTCACTGATCAATTCCACCGAAACGGAATCGATGCGACCCGCCATTGGCAAGGCAAACACGTCGCCACCGAATTCACCGCCGGTAATGGCTGGAACGCCCTCCACGACGAACTTGGCAGACAGGCCGGGGCCGGTGAGGTCCAAGTCGTCGCGGGGACCGACGATCAGCGCCAAGTTGAGCAAATCAAGGGTGTCTGTCGTCGAAACCGTGCCGCCGCCTGGAGTGAAGCCCAAGTCGATTCCGGGCACGCCTTGCGCATCCAGAATAGCATACACATCGTTGGCCTCGCCTTCCAAGTCCATGATCAATTCGACCAGGATTTGGTCGATTTGCCCCTGCAATTCAAGGGCAAATCCATCGTCAGCAAACCGGCCGCCAGTGATGGCGGGCACGCCACGCAGCGAGAAAGTGGCCGACATACCCTGACCGGCCAGGCGCGTGCCTGACCGGGGGCCAAGGATGGCGAGCAATGTCAACTCGTCCAGTTCACCAGTCGTCGAGATCGAGCCGCTGGCTGCCGGCCAGCGAACATCGATGCCTGGAACGCCAGCGGCGGTCAGCAGCACATAACCGTCGTTGGCGTCATTGGCCGCGTCGAGGATAAATTCAACGGCAATTTCCGCGATTCGGCCTTCCATGGGGAGCGCGAACCGGTCGCCGCCGAATTCGCCCCCAGTGATCGCGGGAACGCCCTTGATCAAGAACTTGGCCGAGAAGCCTTCACCTGCCAAGGCATCGTTGGACCGGGGGCCAAGGATGGCCAGGAGGCTCAATTCATCCAGGGTTCCCGTGGTACTCAATGTTCCCTGGCCGCCGGGCCAGCGCGCATCGATTCCGGGCACACCAAAGGCACTCAGGCGAGCCAGCATGTCGCCCGCGTCGTCCTCGTCGTCAATCATCAACTCAACGACGATTTCTCCGATGCGGTCCACCATTGGGAGGGAGAAGGTGTCGCCGCCGAATTGGCCGCCCGTGATAACTGGTACGTCGCGGGCGATGAATTTCGCCGACAAGCCCGGCCCCGTGAGTTCGAGGCCATCTCGGCCACCGACCAGGGCAACCAGGCTCAGTTCGTCCAGCGGGCCAGTCGTACTGAAGGTGCCCTGACCGTCTGGCCAGCGGACATCCATGCCGGGGACACCCAGCGAATTGAAGAGCACATAGGCATCGGTGGTTTCGCCTGGTGAATCAAGGATGAATTCGAGCGCGATCTGCTCAATCTGGCCGTCGAGGCCCAGGGCGAACCGGTCGTCACCGAATTCGCCGCCGGTGATCGCGGGCAGGCCGCGTGCGACGAACTTGGCAGACATTCCTTCGCCGATCAGGTTGAGTCCGGCTCGGGGGCCGAGAACTGCGGCGATGTTGAGTTCGTCAAAGACATCGGCCGTGGTGAAGGTGCCTTCGCCATCTGGCCAACGGAAGTCGAGTCCGGGTACGCCCTCGGAGTTGAACAGGACGTACGCATCGGGAACGTCGCCGGATTGGCGCAGATCCAGCTCCACGGCAATGCGGTCGATCTTACCATCGATGTTCATGGCAAATCGGTCGCCGCCAAAGGCGCCATTGGAAACCGGTGGAACGCCATCGACGCTGAACAACAGCGACAGGCCGTCGCCCACGAGCTTGGTGCCGTCACGGCCACCCATGATCGCCACCAAATCCAGGGAATCCAGGCGGCCCGTGGTTTCGAAGGACCCAACCGCTTGGGGCCAGCGGATGTCAATGCCAGGAATGCCTTCGGCGGCAAAGAGCACATAGGCGTCCGAGGCTTCACCGGCTTGATCCAGAATCAATTCCAGTGCCACTTCGGCGATCTGGCCATCGAGTCCGAGGGCAAACGAGTCGCCGCCGAATTGGCCGCCCGTGACGGCCGGCATGTCCCGGATGCGGAACAGCAGCGACAAGCCCTCGCCGGCCAGCGCTTGGCCGTCGCGGGGGCCCAGGATACCTAGCAAGGTCAATTCCTCCAGGGTGCCAGTGGTGCTCAGGGCGCCTTGCCCGTCGGGCCACGCGACGTTGATGCCGGGGACACCCGTGGCCGTCAGAAGCGCGTAGGCGTCGGCGGCGCCGCCTTGAAGCGCGGTGAATTCGAAAACGACCTCTTCGATCTGGCCATCAAGATCCAGGCCAAATTCGTCGCCACCGAAGCGGCCGCTGCTGATGGGCGGCACGCCCGTAATGCTGGCGCGCACCGAAATGCCCTCGCCGCCCAGGATTTGCCCATCGCGGTCGCCGAGAATACCGATCAACTGGAGCTTGTCGAGGCGCCCGGAAGTCGAGAGAATTCCGCTGCCCTCAGGCCATCGAACATCGATGCCGGGGACTCCTTCGGCTTCGAGGAGCATGAAGGCGTCCGCTGCGGTTTCGGGCCCGTCTAGGATGACCTGGGCTGCGATGCGTTCAATCTGGCCCGCCATGGGCAAGGCGAACGTTTCGCCGCCAAACTCACCGTTGGTGATGGCGGGCACGCCCTGGGCAACGAAAGCCAGGGAGATGCCTTCTCCTGCGAGAGCGATGCCATCTCGAGGTCCAAGAATGGCCACGATGCTCAATTCATCCAGGGTCCCTGTGGTAGAGAAAGTCCCCTGACCGTCGGGCCAGCGAATGTCCACCCCGGGAACGCCGAAGGAGTTGAACAGCACGTAAGCGTCGGAAGCTGCACCATCCTGGTCAAGGATGAACTCCAGCAGCACCTCTTCGATCTGGCCGTCGAGGCCGAGGGCGAACGAATCTTGGCCGAACACGCCGCCGCTGATGGCGGGCACCCCCCGCAAGCCGAAGCGGAGCGACAAACCCTCGCCGGCGAGAACCACGCCGTCACGAGGACCCAGAATCGCTACGAGGTCAAGGGAGTCCAGTGTCCCCGTGGTTTCCAGGATTCCTTGCCCATCCGGCCACCGGGCCGTAAAGCCGGGGATGCCGTCGGCGACCAGTAGCAGCATCACGTCCGAAGCTTCGCCGGGCTGGTCGAGCCGGAACTCCATGACGATCTGCTCGATGCGGCCATCCATTCCCATGACGAAGTTGTCCTCGCCCCAGCTACCACCGGTAATCTGGGGGACATTCTTGGCCGTGAAGCGAATGTAGAGGCCCTCTCCGGCCAGGTCGAGCAAGTTGCGGGGTCCGACGATGCCGACGAAGTTGAACTCGTCCAGTGCATCGCTGGTCGCGAAGCGACCTTCGCCGTCAGGCCAGCCGATGTCGATGCCGGGCACGCCCAATGCCTCCAACAGGAGGTAGACTTCGGGCGTATCGCCTGGCAGGTCGAGGATGAACTCCAGGCTGATCTTGCCTATTTGCCCATCAAGACCGAGGGCAAACTCGTTCTCGCCGAAGGAACCGCCAGTGATGGCCGGCATGTCCTCGACGATGAAATTGAGCGTCACGCTTGGGGCCGCAATGGGCCCGGCGTGGAAGTGGGCCGTGAGCCGGTCCAGGGGCGCGTGGGTGGCCAGTGTTCCGCCACCCGTCATGCCCAACTCGATGCCAGGGAAGCCCAGCGCTTCCAGGAACACCTGGACCTGTTCCGGCTCGTCGCCGCCCGTGTTGGCTTGGAACAGGAACGCAATCCGTTCGATCTGCGCGTCCACGGGCGAGAACGCCAAGTTGAACCCGTGGGTGCCGAAGGCGCCCGTGGCCATCTGGGGCACGCCCTCCAACTGGAAAGTCATCAGCACCGTTGGGTCCAGCAGCGACCCCATGCGGAAGTCTAGCGTCAACTCGTCCAGCGGCGCATCGCTGGTGAGCAGGCCGCGGTCCGTGTCCATGAGGAGGCCGGGGACGCCGCGTGCCAGCAGGCTCATGTACAGGTCGCTGGCGGTGCCTGGATTGTCAAGCTGGAACAGGAACTCAATTCGGTCGATTTGTGCGTCGGCCGGCTCGAAGTTCAAGTCGACGCCCTGGGCCCAGCTCAGGCCAGAAATCTCGGGAACACCCGCGATCTCGAAGTTGACCAAAGTGGCCGGAGTCGCCACGGACCCCATCCGGAGGAACAAGTGAATCAGGTCGATTCGCCCGTCGGTGTCCAAGGTTTGTGTCGCCGGGTCGAGACCGAAGCCTGGTAGGCCCGTGGCGTTGAGCAGGAAGAGGATATCGTTGGCATCGTCCGGCTGATCGGACAGGAATTCGAACAGGATCTGGCCGATGCGGGCATTGTCCACGAAGTCGAAGTCGATGCCAGCGCCCCAAGTCGCCTGGCGGAGAGCCGGCAGATCCGTGATGCGCATCAGGACCTTCATCAGCGGCGACACCGTACCCTTCAGGAAGAGAGCCTCGATGCGGTCGAGCGTTCCATCCGTGCTCAGGTGGCCGCCGGTGGGCGTCCAACCGAGGTGGAGGCCGGGAATCCCTTCGGCTTCGAGCAGCAGCTTCAGGTCGCCAGCGATGAACTGGAACAGCACGCTGCCGACCTTGTCGCCACCCAGATCCAGGTGGAAGCTGGATTCGTCCCAAGAGGCGCCCTCGATGGTGGGAACCCCGTCGATCTCGAAGAGCAGACTGAGGTTGGGCGTTTCGGGAACGCCCTGCACCAACTGCATGGAAAGGCCGCCCAGGTCGCCGTCTGTGGAGAACGACCCGCCTTGGTCGGCGAAGCCCGCGTCGAAGCCCGGCACCGTGTCGGCCTGAACGAGCATCTGCATCGTCTGGTCGGGGGCCGCCTCGGGCGCCAACACCAGTTGCAGGGTGGCCGAATCGATCTGGTCGCCGCCCAAGTCGAGGCCCATGGCTTCGCTCTCCCAGGAGAAGTCCGCCTGGGGCAGGTGCTCCAGCTCAGTGAAGAATGCCAGGCCAGGCCGGGAAACGGTGGCGTACACGCGGCCGATGGCGTCGCCTTCGGGAATTCCAGGGCTCATGCCTCCCTCGCCCCACCCGAAGTGCATCTCGGCCGGAATGGACTCGATGCCAACGCCGATGGTGGTGTCGCGCAGCCGGGCCGCCATGCCGATGGCGTCCAGCCGGTCGCTCATGACCAAGTCGGCTCCGGCACGGGTGAAGTCCAGTCGGACATCCTCCGGAATGCCGTTGATGTAGAACAGGATGTCAACGTCGGGCGCCAGCAGTTGCACGCTGACGTTCTCGATCTCCTCTGTCGCAGCGTAAACGATGGAGGGGCTGGGGACCATGGCGAAGTCGACCTTGATCTGGTCGGGGATGTTGCTGGCACAGAACTTCAGGACGTTGGCGTCCTTTCCGAAGCTCCAGCAGAGCGGGCCCTCGATGCCCATGTTGAGGTCGATACCTGCGGTTCCGCCAGCCAAGCCGCTGATGATGCCGCCAACGCCGTCGCCCAGGCTGGTCATACCGGTGACCTTCGCGGAGTGCTGGCGCGCCGTGCCCTCCACTTCGGCCAACATGTGGTTGCCGTCCACGGCCAAGTACTGGTGCTCGCCAGTGGCGTCCTCGATGTTAGACGAGAGGACCGTTCCGTCAGCCAGGCCACCCGTGGCCATCAGGTTGACGTTAGCCTCGCTCATGGCGATGGAAGCGGTGCCATCGAGGCCCTCCAGTACCATCACGGTACTCGTGGGGGCCTGGTCGGCGCCGTCCAGTGGGCGATCCAAGTTGCCCACGATCTCGTCAATGGGCTCCCCGCCGCCGATGTTGATGCTGTCAGCGCTCACATCGACGGTCAGCGACGAGGGAAGGTTGGAGAACCCGAATTTTTCGCTTTGCGGGCCGCTGGCCGTGGTACGCTGGACGTCCAGGGTGAAGGCGCGCGACAGGGATGTGGAGGTTTCAACGATCAGGCCGTCGTCTTCCGTCGGGATCACGCGCGCCTCACGAACGCCGGGCAAGGCGAACGCCAGCAAGTCGTCGGTCATGCGGAAGCCAGACAACTGATCGGAGGCTTCCAAGGCAGCGGCTGCGCTGCGAGCCGACACGATGCGAACCTCGGTGGGTGCTCGGTCGTTGCTGAACTCCAGTCCCTTGGAGGCATCGACCTTGAACCACCGGCCGGCATCATCAACCCGAGCCCATGTGGCGAAATCGTAGCCGTCATCGACTTGGCCAGCCACTGCGCGGTAACTGCCGTCGCGGCGATCGGCTTCCACGTCAATACCCTTGTCAGACAGGGTGGCCGTGGTGCGCGGCGCTGCGTTTTGGACCAGGAAACCACGGTGCAGGAACGGGGCGTCCGGAGTGGTGAACGTCTGGCGGGCCACCGCAAGCGAACCGCCGGGGATTGTATCGAGAACCAGGTTGTCGCCGGCAAAGGCAGCTGTTGTGGACGCGAGTGCCTCACTGGAGGCGATAACCGCCAAGCCGCCGGTGGCAGAACCGCGGCGCGCCGTGATCTGCAAGTCACCGGGGGTCGCCGAGTCGATCTCCAGGGTTGCCCTGTTGGTGCCCGTGTTGAGGCGACCGACCATGGACAGGTGCACCGGTGCTTGATCGCCCACGAGGCTCACACTACCGATGTCGCCCGTGAGGCTGTTTTCATGGAGCACAGCGCTGGCAAAGGAGAACGCGCCAGTGGCACCGGCCGTGGCCAGTTCAATACCTGGCGCCGAGGCGGTGCTGGTGAGCAGTGCCTCAACGTGGTCGGCACCGCCAGCCACATCCATGTCGTGGATGACGAGCTTGCCTTCTACCGGGGTGCGGAACGCCAGTGTCAAGTGGAACGGGAATGCCGCCGTGGACGGGAACGGAGGCTCGGCGTCTTGGTCGACTTCCTCCAGCAGTGAATCGGTGGCAACGCCTGCGGCGCGCAACTGGTCCTCGGTGATGGGGATGTCGACCAGTTCTGTGATATCGATGTCTGGCAGATTCGTTGCGGTTTCCAGGATGTACTGGACATCCGCCAATGCTGCAGCGGGGTCGACAACGCCGTTGATCCGCTCAACAACGAGTAGGGGTTGAACGGGAACGGTAACGCCAGCAACGTCGCCGACGCCGCCAGCAGATGCACCAACGGCGGGCCGCAGGCTCATCTGGATCATGATGTCCGGGATGGTGTCACCGTCCATGTCCAGCAGCGTGGGTGCCTCCCACGTGCCCCTGAAGGTGCGGCCACCGATCACGCCCGTGTAGTGGGCTTGTTCGCCGGCTTCCTCCAAGTTGCGGATCACCTGCTCCACGTCATCGTAGAACGGCAAGTAGTCGATCAGGACCTGGGGCGCAATGATTCCCTCAAGGGCGTTGCTGAATTGGAACAGGTCTTCATCTAGGTCCGCAACGGGCTGGGCAACCTTGCTGAAGCGGGACAGAGGCCCCTCGATTTCGGCGGGGAAGTCCAGGTGGTTGCCAAGCGTTGCCAATAGATCGTACAGCGTGTCCTCGCCAAGCGTGGCAAGCTCACGCAGGAAGTCCAGCAGCGTCGGCAAATCTAGACTGAAGGACGGATCGAGCCAAGCGCTTGGGGGTGCCGCCGACAAGGGACTCTGCACCAATGCGCCGGGAAGATCGGAAGGCTCGGGCACCAGTTGAGGCTGGCCGGGCATCTCGGGGTTGACGCCGCCGATGAGGATGTTGGCGTCGGTCAGTTCAGGTGCCGGCACGGCCGCAGGGTCGATGGAGGGGATGGGGCGTGGGCTCAGCGCCTCGGGCGCATCTGGAACGGCAGGCGCAACGACATCGGGAATCGTCACGCCCTGGGGAGCGGCGACCTCGATCTCTGGCACCACGGGAAGGGCAGGGGCCAGGGGTTGGCGCGCTTCAACGCCCATTGGCGGAACGGCCGGAGAGGACAGTTCAGGCAAGTCCAGCTCCGGCAATTCGGGCAAACGAAGCTGATCCGGCATGGCGGGCACGACGGGCGAGGACGGTACCGCAGGAGCCGCCGGCAGTTCGGGACCAAGGGGCGCTGCGGGAACAGCCGGAGCCGCCGGCAGTTCTGGTTCAGCGGGAATCGAAGGCGCATCGGGAGCCGCGAGTTGCGTGGACAAGCCCCAACTGTCGGGGATGTCGGGAGTGGATGGCGCAGTCGGCGCCCCGGGCGCTTGGGGCGCCACTGGCGAAGCGGGAGCCGTAGGCGAAGCAGGGGCCTGGGGCGCAACGGGAGCTGCCGGTGCATCGGGGGCTTCGGGTAACGAAGGAGCCACCGGAGCCTCAGGGGCATTGGGAGCCGCCGGGGCCAAGGGCGCCGATGGAACCGCCGGCGGTTGGAGGGTTGCCGGAAGTGTCGGCGCCGATGGCGCAGTAGGGGCGCCGGGCGCTCGAAGATCCACGTTAATCTCGGAAGGAGCTGGAATGGACGGGACCTGCGGAGCAGCGGGAGCCGCGGGCGCAGAGGGTGCAGCAGGCTGCGCGGGGTTGCTGGGCAAACTGGGCACGGCCGGCACATCTGGCGCAATGGGGTCCACTGGAGCCGGTGCAGTCAGAATAGGCTCGGGGGCCGCCGGAGCGAACGGCGAAATGGGAATGTCCGGAATCTCGGGCGCCTTCAAGTCCAGGTCGGCCGGCTTGGCCACCTCTGGCACGTCAATGTCATGAGCCGGAACCCCAACCTCTTCGATGGGAACAGCGGCGTAGGGAACAAAGTCCTCCGGCATGATGGCATTTTGCTCGATGTTGCCCCAATGGCGGTAGGGTTCCGTTGCGAACTCGCGGCGGATTGCCTTCTCCTCGTCGGAGGGCTCGTAAGGTTCAGGGTCGAGGGGGGGTTCGGCGTCGGGTGGAGGTGTGCCAAGCTCCGTCGCCATGTCTTCGAGTTGATCAACGAATTTTTCACGAGCAAAAATGATGCCGTACAGGAAGTTGGCGTACACGCGGTTGATACGCTGCTGCGTAATGGGATTGCCATCCTTGTCAACCCGCGGATCTTCCTCACTGGAAATGCCCAGAGAAGGACCCGCGTTCACGGGGTCCATCAAGACACTGTATTCCGGGTCGTCCAGCAATCTCTGAACGAGATCCGTAGTCAAAGAAAGGCGCAACTCTGGCGAATAGTTGGGATACTCGCCTGGCGTTTGCTCCATGGGGATGGTTTTGTGGACAACCACGTCCATGTAGTAATCCAAAAACTCGTCCCGCTCGGCCTGCGTCAAATGGGTCACGGAATAGCTCTCGGACTCCTCCGCAACCGGCTCCTGGGCCTGGACGCCTACCGGTGTAAGAAACGGAATGGGCGAGGCCATCAGGATTGCGGCCAACAGGGCTAGCATGCGCACGCCGCCAAGACGTGCATGTTTTCCAACGAGCAAACGACACCTCCAACCGGCCGGCAAGGCAACCGCTCGCCAACCATGTATCCAATCCAACTAGCGACGTAGTTGGCCAGATGCCTAGCCAATACATATTGGGTATAAAATGGTTAATCACCCACCCGCGAGAAGGCAGAACGCGCGGCGTACCGGACCAGTATGGGAAGGGTCTCAAAAAACCACAATCGGGCCGTTGCAATGCAGGCCAATAATCGACGAAAAATGATTGCTTGCTCTGCTAATGAGAAGAAAAACAGGCAAAGGGAGGGAAGAAGGCAAACCGGGATTCGTCAAGTAGGTCAAAGGACGA
>JBFJVP010000059.1:0-11208 GCA_041624075.1 Thermoplasmatota archaeon
ACCGAACAGGGAGAAGTCATCCAGGCACGCTTCGGGCTGGCAGGCGTCGCAGATCGAACCCTGGAAACCTACCTGGCAGCCGTCCTGGAAGCCACGCTCCTGCCGCCACCCCCGCCGCAACCCGAATGGCGCCGCCAAATCGACGAACTGGCAGCCGCCGCCCGCGACTCCTTCAGGGCCACCGTACAGGACCCCGACTTCCTCGCCTACTTCCAAGCCGCAACGCCCGTTGGCGAAATCGGCCTCCTGAAGATCGGCAGCCGACCCGCGCGCCGCCAGGCCAGCGGAGGCCTGCAAAACTTGCGTGCCATCCCATGGGTTTTCGGCTGGACCCAGAACCGCCTCAACCTGCCCGCCTGGCTCGGCGTCGACGAGGCGCTGGCAAGGGCCCGTACAGAAGGCAAAAACCTCTCACCCCTGCTCCAGTGGCCCTTCTGGCGCACCTTCCTGGACCTGCTGGAAATGGGGCTGGCAAAGGCAGATGCCCAAGTAGCCCGGCACTACGACGAACACCTGGTGCCTGAACATCTCCACGGGCTGGGCCGCCTGCTGCGCCAACGCCTGCGCGCCGCCACCGACGAGGTCCTGTGGGCATCCCAGCACACGCACCTCCTCGAAACCGCCCCCGTCCTCGCCCGCAGCATCGAGGTCCGAAACCCCTACGTGGATCCCATCCACCTCCTGCAAGCGCCCCTGCTCAGCCGCTTCCGCAACGGCAGCACCGAGCTTGAGGAGGCCGTCCTGCGGACCATAGGGGGCATCGCAGCCGGCCTGCGAAACACTGGTTAGCCAACCGTTGGCTGCTCAAGCCATAGCGTGAAATGCCACCCGACCGATCAACGGCCATGCGATGGCTTGTGCTCTGGGCAACCTTGCTGGTGGCCGCGCCGGCAAGTGCCGAATTCTCCTTTGTGGCGTCCACGGACTCCGACAACGGCGCCGTTTTTCGCGCCACCAACGCCCGCGTGGCCTGGCTGGACGCCGATCTCAACGGCCAACCCGGCCACACCACACCCCAAGAGCCCATCTACATGGACGTGGACGGTAGCGGAACCATCTCCTACGGCGATCTGCGCCTAACCCCATACGGCCGCTTTCCGGCTGGCAGCGCCGTGGGCGTCAGCGACGGCGACCTGGGCCTCGCACTCCATGGCACCAAAGCGTGGTTTGCCAGCACAACAGGAGGCGAATGGCTCATCGACATGGACCAGAACGTCCGGGCGAGCGTGGGTGATCTGCGCGTCCAGGGATCCCAAGCCGGCACGCGCTTGGCCGCCGGCGACCCCGGCCTCGACCAAGCCTTGACGCGCCAGCAGCTGCAAGTCTCCGAGTCCGTGCGCGTCGGGTGGTCCGATCCCAATGGCAACGGCGTCGTCGACCCCGGCGAGAGCATCTACCTGGACTTGGTCAAGCAGACCGGCAGCCGCACCGTCATTGAGACCGGCGACGTCCGGCTCACGAGCGCCTCTTTCGATCCAGACGGCGCCGGCAGTGATCCCCCGGCGGACACACCAACAGGAGGCGAAAGTGCCCCGCCCAGCGATTCTCCGCCATCCGGCGGCCCCGCAGACCGGGAGGCTCGCCCCGACGGGTTCACGCGCATCTTGAGCATCGTCAACCTCGTCGGACTGGTCGCGCTGGCCGCCTGGCTGGTGACCAAGCACCGCAACTAGGGCCCCAAAGCCGCGCGAAGAGCTTCGGCAGGTTCTTGACGAACCGCCCAGCTTCCATGGCCGTCATGAAAACATACCTGAAGGTCATGTTCAACGCCGACGGCGCCAAACCCAGCACCATCACCGAACATCTGCAAGGCATCGGCTTCCGCCCCACCACCGGCGCACACGATTTTGTCTACGATTGGCCTGGCTCCGCGCCGGTCGAAGAGGTGCTGAGCTTCGGCGACACCATTCAGGTCGCTCTGCAGGGAACAGGCTGCCTCTTTGAGATGGAAACCCTCTAACGGCACAAATTCTGAAGCAAAAGGTCAAGGGCATTCTCAAACCAATCAGGAGGTTGGTGACCAACGTGGAGGTGCTTCAACAAACTCGCGCGTCATCCCCCTCCCCCAGCGTGGCCGAGCCAGTGGCCGACTCGTCCCACGAAGTACTTGCCTTTGCCTACGCCCGCCTTGTCCAATCGAACCCTCTTCCTGACGCACTCAAGACCCGGGTCATGCAAGCCTGCTTTGGCGGCGCAGCTTCCGCTCAAGCCATCATGAATGGCTTCAGCCAGATGCCGGTGCGCAGCGCTCACCGCCTGCCACCGTCGCAGACGGATGAGTACGTCCTACTGCAATTGACCGACATGGTGCGCGGCATGGAGGCTCCCTGGCCCCAGGGCCTGGTCCTGCAATTGCGCCGCATCGCCGGCGCCAAGTTCGACGCCTGGTCGGACCTGTTGGCCTTCGTTGCCATGGCCCGCGTCGTCATGGGCTGCCGTGGCCACGGAGTCGGGTCATGAAAACCCCTGGCGTCGACCCCATCAGTCGCCGCCTGCTGGCACTGCTCGCCGAGGGCGGTGTTCTGGACATCGAAGAGATGGGGCGGCGCGTCGGTGCCGCACCGGCAGTGGTCGCCCAGCGCCTGAGGAGCCTTCGGGAGAATGGCATCCTCGTGGGCATGGGTGCCCGCGTAGACCCCAGCAAACTCGGCCGCCCCCTGGAGGTACTGGCCCTGGCTGCCAGCACCACCAAGACGACCAGCCAGCACTTGGAAGCCCTGGCACAGGACCCCAGCGTCACCAGGGTGTTTACGCTGGCCAGTCGCAGCAGTGTGGCGTTCACGGTAGGTGGTGCGGACGTGGAATCGATCCGCGTGCGCATCGAGCAATTGGCCCAGCAGGCCGGCCTGGCAGACGTAGAGCACACGCTCATCGTTCGCACATGGCTGGACGACGCGGCCCACGGCCTCTTGGCCAACCAGGAATCAAAACCGTAACTTGTTCGCAAATCGAAGTGGCTGCAACGATTGCAGTCGGTCACGCTTTTCCATCGACCCCCCACGCGGGTCCGGTGGCCTGCACACCCCCCTTTGGGTGCTGGCCCCGGGCCCGACCCTTACTCCTGTTGTAAAGGCCAAGAGCTCGTGCATGCGGTCCGCAAGAGGGGCCGGCCGACGGCCCAATCCCGCGGATATCGAGCGTTTTTTTGCCTTCCAAGAACGGGCAGTATCAAAAGGGCCAAAAGTTGTGGATGGGGGCAGCCCGGACCGGCACGGCGAAACGCCCCAGCGAGCTTCTCGGACTAACCTGTGTTGAGGTGTTCCGATGCGGCCCAGAAAGGAAATTCCCCGCCCCGACCCCATGAACCTCCGGATCCTCCGGCTGTTGGCACTAGACGCACGCCGAAACTACTCGGAGATTGCCTCCGAGTTGGGGTGCAGCGTCAACTCAGCCCGTGATCGCATCCTAGCCATGGAGCGCCGCGGCATCATCCGCGGGTACACGGCGCTGCTGGACGAAAGCAAGCTGGGTCGCCCGGTCCATGCGGTGGTGTTTCTGACCGGCTCGTCGCCGGTACGCCCTGCGTTGCTGCACGAGTTGCAGAACCACGACTGGGTTCAGCACATCTTCCGGGGTGCTGGCCGCTACCGGCTGGCCATCGAGGCAGTCGCCTGCAGCATGGACGAACTGAACCGCCTGGTACGCATTGCCGTCGAAGGCGCTGATCTGCACATCACGTGGACGGCGCAATTGGCACCCGTACAGCCAGCCCGGCCGGCGACGACTGCAAACCTCGTGCATTCGCCGCGCGTGGAACCATCTGCTGTTTCCATCCGGTGACCCATGAGCGATGACATCCTCGACATCCTGCGCAGGAGCGGCCGCATCCCCGTGTCTGAACTGGCACGGACGACCGGCCTCTCATACAGCACGGCCCGCGATCGGCTGCGCCGCCTGGAGCAACAAGGCATCATTCGTGGCTACCGCGTCCTGATCAATCCGGAGGCTCTCGACCTGCGGGTGCACGCTTGGGTCGTCATTGATGTGCCCGATGGCCGCGAAGAAATGATTGGCGACATCACGGAAGCACCGGCAACGGAGCGCTGTTACCGCCTGGTTTCCCACCCATCGCGGTTGTTGGCGTTGGTTCATGCCAGGGATGCAGCGGGCTTGTCCCACATCCTGGACCGTTGGCGCCTTCTTGGCGCTACCATCGACGATGTGCATTTGGTGGACGAGGCGGGCACCGACACGCCGGAGGCGGACATGGATGACGCGCTTCGTTTGCTCAAAGAAACGGAGTTAGAGGGGGCAGAGGCTGGTTTTTCCTTCAAGGAAGACCCAGGGTCGATGTGAGCTGGGCGCGGGTCTGGTTGACGATGCTGTCTGCCGCGTCGGCTTGTTGCAGCAGGTCGGCACTGGTTACCAGGACACCGCCTAGGGCCCCGTCAAGGGTCGCGGCTGCGGTGGCCCAGTATTCCTCCCGCTTGTCCGTATCCAGCATCATCTGATCGCCGTATTGCTGGGCGACTCCCAGGATGTACTCGATGTCTTGGGTTGCTGCGGCATCGGCATCGAGGCCGACGCTGCCGGCCAGTTGGCGGGCCTTGTCCACCACTGCGCCCGCTGCGGCGTTTTGCCCGAGGGCTGCCTCGGCCACCGCGTTCAGGTGGTTGGTGTGCCGGAGATCCAGCAGGCGGTGGGCGTTGGGCAGCCCATCCTCCAAGAGTTCGGCTCGCGCATCACCGGTTGCCTGCGCCAGGGCCGCTGCGTAGGCAGCCGCCTCCAGGGCATGGGCGCTGGCTGCATCGACAGAGTCGTCCCAGAGCAGGTTGGCGTGGGCGGCGGCGTCCACGAGAGCTTCGATGGTGCCCTGGATGGATTGCTGAAGCGCGATGGAGGTGGTGGCCAGGATCTCCGCTTGCCGGTCGGCCTCGGCGGCGATTTCTTGCTTCAGGGCGTCCGCAGTGTCGTGGATCACGGTGGCCCGATTGGCTTGCTCCACCGAATCCAACCCGGGCGTGGCAGCCAGGACATCCAAGGCTTGCTGGGCGGCTGCATCGATTTCCGCCTCCTGTTGGGCCGCCTGGGACAAGATGGCGGCGGCTTCGGCTTCCAGATCCGTAGCCAAATGGGCAGACAGGCCTTGGAGGGCGGTTGTCTGGCTGGTGACGGCGTCTTCCAGGTTCCCTTGCGCGGTGGCGTGGGCGGCAGCCACTCCGGCGAGATAGCCGTCCACGTTGGCGGATGCCGCGGCGGCCGTGGATTCGGCTTGGGCCAGCACCTGTTGGATGCGTGCCTCGGCCTGTTCGTCCAAGCTCGCGTGGCCGGCAGCTGCCACTGCATCGGCCCTGGCCAGCTCAGCCTTGACCGATGCCACCAACTGGCCCTGGGTGCTGGTGACTTGGTCGAGTCCTGATTGTGCGCGTGCCAGGCTGCCGGTGGCCGTGGACAGGAGGGCTTGTCCGTGCCGGTACGCGGTGCTGGCGCCTTCCTCGTCAGGGTTGAGGGTGTGGGTGGATCCGGCCACGGTGCTGGCAGCGCCATCGGACAGGCCCAGGCTGTCGGTCGGCAGGCCGAGCCCGTCGGTTGGCAGTCCCATGCCGTCGGTAGGCAAACCGAGGCCATCGGTGGGTAGGCCTAGTTCGTCGCCGGGCAAACCCAGGTCTTCAAGGGGCGAGTCTGCCAGGGCATCCTCACTGAGCGCGTCCAGGTCCGTTCCTGTCAGGCCATCCAGGTCCTCCAGGGTTGCGGCCAGGCCGGCCAACGCGTCGTCGATTTCGGGGTTGCCGGTTTGGGGCAGCACGAGTCCGTCGCGGCCCAGCACGGGTACCCCGGTTCCGCCCCATGGACCCACGTCGGAGAGGCTGTCCAGGCCGTAGGAGCCAAAGCTTGCGATGTTGTATTCGGGCACGTGGACGATGCCCACGTCGGGTACGCCTCCCGTGTAGCCATTGGGAAGGCTTGGCAGGCCTGCCGTGTCTCCGATTGCGGCGGCCAGGCCGGCATCGCCGCCCGAGATGGCTCCCAGTACGGCTTGACTTGCCGCCGTGGTCCCGCTATCCATGCGCAGCAGGGCATCGTCGATGAGGCTGGCGTTGCCCAATGCCGCATGGGGCAGGCTCTGCAGGGAGCTGCCCCCGGTTGAGCCTCCAAAGGAGGTATCGTCGCTGGCGCTCTGGGGGTCCTTCTTGAGCAGGCCAGCGTTCATCGTGAGGGCAAGAAGTAGTAGGGACGCGAGGCCGATGGCGCCGAGCACGATCGGCAGCTTCCGCGTCGAACCCACAACCCGGCGTCGGACGCCGTTGTTTCGTGGGCCGGTCTTGGGGGTCGTGGATTTGTCCTCCATAGACTCACCAAGACTGCCTGGGTGCGCGGTGGGTATGAGGGTCCGTGCGAACCGGCGGAACTGTTAGGTTCGACGCGGGGTCAGAAGGAAACGGCAGCGCCCCCGGAGGGGCAAGAAAACAGGAGGGGGCGGAATAAGAAGTCGAAGGGGATTATGAGGAGTCGGAAGAGTGGGTTCAGGGTCGCAGGGGGTTGGACGAGGAGAGGGGGTAAAGGAGAATGGAGAAGATCTGATCAGAGGTACTGGTGTTCCAGAAGCTCCAGATCCTTTGCGGTCTGGGCAACGATCCAATACCCGTAGTCCACATCCGTGATCAGCTCGTAGGCAGTGATCAGGGTCAGATCCTTGTCGGCGGTCAACTCATTGGCCACGTCGTGCCAGTGCTCCTCCCTGTGTTCAGTGTCCAGTTGCTGCTGGCGCGCATAGTCCGCCTCCACCTCACGGATGAAGTCGATGTCACGCTGGACCTCAACATCGGTGTCGTAGCCGACATTGTCGCCGACCTCGCGGCCGCCGTCCAAGGTAATCTTGGCAGCGGCATTGGCTTGCACCGCAGCGGACAGGACCAGCCGGATGTGGGCGTCCGCCTCGGCGCGCACCTTGAACAGGGCGGATGCTGCGGCCGCGATGTGGGCCTTGGCGGTGGCTTGCGCCTCGGCGTGCACCTTGGCAACGGCATAGGCTTCGGCGCGCAGGACGGCTCGAACGGCCACCTCGGCCTTGGCGTCAACGGCCGCTTGGGCGTTGGCACTGGCCTGGATGACGGCGTTGGCCTGCAACTGGGCGCGAGCGGTGGCGGCACTTGCCTGGCTCACCAATGCATCAGCCTGGGCGTTGGCTTGAGCCCATACACGCGCCTCGGCAGCCGTGGCCGCACGGGCCAGGGCCTGCGCTTGGGCACTGGTGCTGGTTCCACTGGTTTCCTCAGCCGCCGCAAGCAGCTCGAGGGCAGCTTCCAGGTTAGCCCGGATGGCAGCGCTGGCTTGGGCTGCTTGTTCGAGAACCGCACCCGCCTGGGCTTCCAGTTGCTGGGACGCGGCGGCCCCCTGATCCAGGATCAAGGCAGCTTCCTTCTGCGCCTCGGCCTGGACCTGCTTGCTGGCCTGCAACTGAACGCTTCGAATCACCTCGATCTGCTGTTCCGCCTGGGCGTGCAGCTCCGCCTCGGCCTCGGCGCTGGCGGCAAAGGTCGCCTCCACCCGCGCATCGGCTTCGGCGGTGATGTTGGCCTCGGCTTCAGCGGCGGCCTCGAGGCTCTGCTCGATCTCGGCTTGAACTTCAGCGGCAAGAGTCGACTGCACCTCAATGGTGACGTTCACGCCGGACATGGTGGTCGCAAGGGCGCTGCCGGCGGCTTCCAGGGTAGCATTGGCGTGAGCCCACGCCTCTGCGGCCCCCTCTTCATCCGGGGCGGCCGAATAGGAGACCGCCTCGCCCTCATTGAAGGCGTTGCTGGGACTCACGCCCGCCGTGCCCAAGTCGTCGTCGTTCCAGAGGAAACCACTGGTTTCGTTCTCCTCCACGCTGGCCACAACGGTGCCACGCACCTCCACGTAGGCCTCGGCCAGAACGCCGAAGGCAGCATCCAGCCCTTCCACCCCGGTGACGGGCAGGTTCAGGCCGCCACGAATGCCGACGCTGCTGGGTGTTCCGTTGAAGGATCCAGCACCGCCAACATCATAGTCCGTCTCCGCCGTGTACTCGGGGGTTTCATAGTCCTCCACCGCAGGCGTGTCCGCTTCCACGTCACCACCGACGTAATCCTCGGGTGCCGCCCCAAGGGTTTGGTTGACATCGCCTGCACTTGCAACGGCACCCGCCGCCTCCGCGCTTGCCCGGGCAACCGCTTCGCTTGCGGCTTGCGCCGTGCCATTGGCTTCGGCCTCAGCCAGGGCCGAAGCTTCGGCCGCCAAACCGGCCCAGGCGCTGGCACTCTGATTCGCGATCGCCTCCATCTCAAGGATGGCATCGTCGACGATTTGCTGGCTGTCGACGCTTACAGCGCCCACGGCCTCCGGCTGGGGTTGCGAGTGAACTGGCGGCTCACTCTCCTGGGGACGATCGAGAAGATGGTACCCGGTGGCTGCGACTGCCAACAGGCCCGTAACGGCCAGGACTGCTGCGATGCGAATCCTGGACGAGTTGTTTGGTTGCTTGGGTGTGCTCATTTGCTCACCAGCACCCCATCAGGCACGCCGTGGGCTATGAGCAACCGCGCAAAGCGCCGGAAAAGGCCGCCGTACCCTTGCAGCGTTCACCACTCAGATCATGCTTGGGTGCGCACCAGTTGGCCGCAGAGCGCCCAGACAGCCAACCCGGGCACCGGCCAAGCCAGGCTCGTGGCATGGCAAAACTGCCCACCGAGGCCCAGGTTGGAGGAAAACCCCAAACATCGCCTTGCGAACTTGCCGGGCTTTACCGAAGGGGATAGTCACTGCAAGCGCCATAACAAGAGGCCATGGCACGAGTGGCCCAACCCAACGCGCACCGCGAGCGACTGTACGCCATGGTTGTGGCCGACCCGGGGGTCCACGTGCGCCGCCTCGCCCCGCTCGTGAACCTGAGCTGGAATTGCTGCAACAGCCACCTGCGGATCCTCGAAAAGGAAGGCCGGCTCGCCAGCCGCAAAGTGGATGGCAAGCTCTGCTGGTTTGATCGACAGGCGGCAGCCGTACGCAACAAGAATGCGCGCTGCGTTTTGCGCGACTCGGGCCACAGGGCCGTCGCACAGGAGGTGCTGGCACAGCCCGGCGCCAACCAGGTCACCCTCGCCCAGTCCCTCAGATTGGCGGACAGCAGCGTCCACCGGCACTTGGCGCGGTTGGAGCGGGAAGGGCTGATTGTACGCATGAATGGTGGACGCAGCCGCCAGGTGTTCCCGACGCAACGGCTGCAGGACATGCTGATGGAGCCCCTCGGCGACGATCCCGCAGGCGCGTGCCTGCGCCTGGGCGGCAGGGCCGCACATGTTGTGGAGCCATTGCCTGAGGGCCGCTGAACCTGAACGCCAAGAAGATAACCCTCCTCCACCAAGAGTTGAGGGCGACCATGGAAATGCTCAGAGGACATCTGCCCGCCCAACCCTTGCTCCCCTCTCTGCTGGTTCCGGGCACGCCCGGTGCCAGCCTCAGTTCGCTGCTGCGTGCAGCCTACGATCAGGCCCTCGGCAGCGGCAGCCTCTCCCCTGGCGATCGGTTAGCCTTGCTGAGTGCAGCACTGGAACGACCGGATTCCCGTGGGTCGCTGCTCCATTCCGTAGGCGCCACATTGCTCGTTCAGAACCAGGACGAACGGCCCATGAATCTGGGCGAGACCTGGCAAGATCTGGCCCATACGACCAGCGGGCGCTTGTTGCTGCAAACCACCTTGAACCTGGGCCAGCAGCGACCCGTGGCGAATGCCGACTTGATGCGAACGTACGACCACCTGAACCATCGCGCCGAGACGTGGCAACAGATCATGGTACTGGGGTCCATGCTGGACATGGCAGGTCGTTTGCAACGCCCGTTCTTGACGCCAGACCCGGATGACCGTATGCTGCCGTGGTTGCGGCAATTGGTTGACGCGCGCACGACCCTGGAAGAGATCCTTCGCGGCGCCTGAGGCAGTCGGGGCCTGTGTTACGCGTCGGCACCTTCGAAGTGGGGTGCGTTGGCGATGTGAATGCGGCTTCGCCCCTTGCGGATCCGCTCGATCCAGCCGGCCTGGGCGAGAATCACGGCGGCCCTGCTCACCTCCGCCTTGTCCATGCCCGTCAACCTGGCCAAGTCGTTGGTCGTGGTCCATGGGTGGAGTCGGACAGCGTGCAGCACCTTGAGGCACGGCCGCGACAACACGTAGGCGTCGGAGTTCTCGTGGCCTGCCAGGTAGAATCGGCGCTTGCCTCGCACCTCCACGACGCGGACCCGGTGCTGCTTGCAGAGGGTGTAGATGGCGTGGTCGAGGACACCCCAGGCTCTGCCCGTGAGCCGTTGGATGTCAGCCGGCGAGGCGCCGGGCCGCAGGGAAAGGGCGCGTAGCACTTGCTCTTGCGTGGGGGCCCGATGAGGCGCGCTTTCTGCGTGGCCGGTCCGGGTGGGCCAAGCCTGATGCGAGGGTGGTGCTGACCCTTCAGGGGTCGCTGGTTGCTCGGCGATCTGGTCCTCCATCTGGCTTACGGGGCCGGCCTCGGTGATGGCGCCGTCGGGCGGATGGGAGCAAGGGGCCACCCCGACGTCCGCGTTGGCGAAATCTTCAGCGTTTGCGTCGCCAAGCGAGTGTCCCGTGCCAGCAAGATCACTTAGGCTCCTGTCGGTATCGGGCCCCGGTGGTCCATGCGGGTGCACGGGCCGGGAGCCATTCGGATCGACGCGACCTGTTTTGTTATTTGTTTCAGGAGTTTTTGGCTTCGGTTTTCGAAGGAAGTCCTTACCATCCATGTTGTCCACGCCGAACCTTTCCTTTTGTTACCAGCACACTTGGAACTTTGCAAAAAAATCAGTGGCCCAAAGAAGTGATCACGAAAAGGGGCCCTGTGAAACAAAGGGCCCGCCGGAGCCACTTGGTTCCGGCGGACCTTACGGCGTCCGCGCCAGGCCTAAAACAATGCGGCAATGCTGTCCCACGCGGACTTGACGGCCGCGCCGATGGCGTCCACGCCGCCGTGGATGGCCGACGACAGACCTCCACCCGAGCTGGAAGTTGCCGGGGTGGCCGCTTCTGGCACGGCGACCGGAATGTCGAAGCAGTTGTGGCTTGACACCGATGTGGCACCGATCTGCTGCGTGGCCCCCGCCGCTGTGCCCGTGATACCGCCAACTCCAGGCAGCGACCCAACCGCGCCCGTCGCGGTACCAGTGGCCGAGCCGACGATACCGGTGGCCTGGCTGACCCCACTGGCGGAGAGGTTGGCGCCAGCGCAGGCATGGGTTCCATCAGCG
>JBFJVP010000060.1:0-11126 GCA_041624075.1 Thermoplasmatota archaeon
CGACGAAAGCGACTACACGGAGCCTTTTGCCCTCCTCGTGGATATTTCCGGTGACGATATCTACCACAACAATGCCGGCGGCAGCAACGTCCTCTTTGATGGGTGCCACGTGCTGGCGGATCTCGCCGCGAGCCCGAATCCCGGCGCCCTGGTCAAGCCAGCCTCCCTGATGGGGCCAGGCGCCGCAGCGGTGATTGACCTTGCCGGCAACGACATCTACGGCGATCCAGCCAATCCACGGAGCTGCGGCCAGGTCGGAGGGGGAAACTTCGGCGTTGGCATTCTCATCGATCACAGCGGCGACGACTCGTACCGTGCCGGCAGCCACGGCACCCTCGGCGGCGCCCGACTGGGTGCTGGCCTGCTCTTTGACGGGTTCGGTAGCGACACCTACCATGGCGGCCACAACGGCGTCATCGGCGGCGCTGACATTGGCGGCTTTGCGCTGCTCGTGGATCGAGCCGGAGACGACACTTACGTGGCAGGGTCTCGGGGCACCAACGGCGGCGGGCACACCGGAGTCGGGATGCTCGTGGACCTCGACGGTAACGATCTCTATGCGGCAGGCGATTTGGCAACCAATGGCGGGGGTGCCCATGGTGGTGTGGGCGTCCTGCTTGACAACACGGGCCATGATACTTACACCGCCGGTGGCGGAGGGACCAACGGCGGCGGATACCAAGGCGGAGTCGGAATCCTGATTGATGGAGCCGAGGACGACACCTACAGCGGACAGGGGGCCTCTGTGGGAGGTGCTGAGAACGGAGTCGGGGTCTTGGTTGACGTAGCGGGCAATGATTCTTACCCGGACGGCCAGGATCGTTCGGAGTTTCCCCGGGGGCTGGTAGGCCTTCGACTGGATGTCCCGCCCCTGCCACCACTCTGAGCGCGCTGGTGACAAGGCGCAAGAGGGTCAGGCTCTTGGGCAGCCTTGCTGGCCGACCAGTGCAATCAGTAAGCGGCGGGGGCCGACGCCGCACCCTACTCCGGCACGATCGCCTTGCCAAGGGCGCTGGCGACGAGGCCGACGGCGAATTGTCCGGTGGTGTTGGCGTTGTCTAGCAGGGGGTTCACCTCGACGAATTCGAGGCTGCTGATGGCGTCGGTGTCGGCGAGCATTTCCAGTGCCAAGTGGGCTTCGCGGTAGGTCAGTCCCCCGTCCACCGTGGTGCCCGTGCCCGGGGCCCATCGGGGGTCCACGGCGTCCAGGTCGAAGCTGAGGTGGGTGTAGTCGACGCCGTCGCACGCAATCGGGATCGCCTGGTCCATGATGCGCTTCATGCCGTGCTCGTCGATGTCGCGCATGGTGTAGTACGTGACGCCGGAGTCAGCCAGCAGTTCGGCTTCCCGGGGATCGACATCCCGCAGGCCAACGAGGACCGTGTGCTTGGGGTCGAGTTTGGCTCCGGGTTGGTCGAAGTCGGCCAGGCGCGGGTGGCCGATTCCCAGCGCTGCGCTCACGGGCATGCCGTGGATGTTGCCGCTGGGGCTGGTTTGGTGCGTGTTGAAGTCCGCGTGGGCGTCGAACCAGATCATGCCGCGCTTGCGGGATACGCGGCCCAGGCCCGCCTGGGTGCCGATGGCGATGGAGTGGTCGCCGCCCAGCACGAGGGGGACGACTTGATCTCGCATGGCTTTCTCGACGCGGTCGGCGAGGTTGGTGCAGGCTTCCAGGATCTCGTCCACGTAGCGCAGGTGGGGGTCGCTGGGTTCGCCGCGCTGCTCCAGTTCGGGCGCGTAGACGTTGCCGTCGTCCTCGACGTTGTAGCCGAGTTGGCGGATGCGTGTGTGGAGTTTGGCTGCGCGGATGGCGCTGGGTCCCATGTCGACGCCGCGGCGGCTGGCGCCGAGGTCGAGTGGTACGCCGATGACGCGGATGGTCTCGTGGGTCACGGTACGCCGGACGGGTGCGGGCTTCAAAAGGCCGAGCGAGCGGGGCGGCCTGCCGGCGAGCTGCAACGCCTTGGCCGCTGCGGCCATCACCGCCTCACTGTTTGGTGCATCTAGATGCCGCGAGCGCCGATCATCATGAGCAGGAAGATGGTGCTGATGACCGCCAAGCCGATTCGTGGGACCACCTTGAGTTTGACGTGAACGTCGTCGAGGACTTGTGGCGGCGTGTCGGGGTTGCCGATGCCGACGCGGCGGGCCAATTTGTCCTCCATGAAGAAGTGGAATGAGATCAAGAGGAGGCCCATGGCGATGCCGATGAGCAGGGGCGTGTTGGCCCATAGGGCGGCCCAGTTGTTGCTGTAGGTGAGGTAGACTAGGGTGAGGCCAGCAGCAAGGGCGGTGCCGGCGAGGATGGAGGCTAGCCGGAATACCTTCGGGAACACCGCCGCGAGAAACTGGTGGCGTCCATCGTTGGCCAGGCGGGACATGACCGGGACGAGGATGAAGTTGATGACGACCACTTCGCCGAGCCACATGGAGCCGGCCATGACGTGGATCCAGCGCGCCAGGGTGGCGAGTTCCATCAGGCGGCCCCCGCGTGGGCCCACAGCACCGTCATTAGGCCTTCCTAAAAATTGCGTGTATTTGAGCTCTGGCGTGAAACGCCGTGGCCACAACCTCGGGCCGAGCCGCCGCAACCAGCCGGGCCACCCTGCACAGGTGCCACAACGCCTAACAGCAGCACACGGACGTCGAGGCTCATGAACCTGCGCGCCGCGCTGCTGGCCCTCCTGGCCGCCAGCATGGGCTTGGCCGGCTGCCTCGAAAGCGGCCAAGAGCCTGCCTCGCTACTAGATGCACCCCCTTACCTGGCCTACGAGGTGCCCGAACCCGACTTGGATTTGGAACTGATCGAGCAGGCGTTCACCCTGCCCGGTGCCATCCCCGAAGTGGAACTCTACGTGCGCGTGGTGCGCCCTGCAGGCGACGGGCCGTTTCCGGTCATCGCCCAGTTCACGCCCTACACTGCGCCCGGCCAGAACCCGACCATCGACGCCCTCATGGAGCCAGCCGTTGGCTGCCAGAGCATCACCGTCCCCGGCGTCATCGGCCTCGGCTCCGTCGGCCAGTGCGAGGGTCGCTTCGACCACGAATTCGTTCGCCGCGGCTACGCCTTCGCGTACGGCGACGTGCGCGGCACCGGCGACTCCACGGGCTGCCTGGATCTGCGCGGAGACGGCGACATCGCCGACTTGTGGCACTTCTCCGAGTGGCTGGGCACGCAGGAATGGAGCACCGGCAAGGTTGGCTTCATCGGCGGCAGCTACCCTGGCAGCGAGGCCCACATGGCCGCCATTTCTGGCAACGAGCACGTTGCAGCCGTGGTCCCGGTGGTGGCCTCCACGAGCTTCTACCATTATCACCACAACGACGGCGTCCCGTACGCCGGCCAGCACAGCCTCGGAGGCACCAACGCCGGCTACACCCAGGAAGGCGTGACTCCCACGCTCAACCCCGAAACGGCGGCCGCCAAGATCAGTGGCCAAGGCTCCTGCCCCCACGTGCAGAACGCCGTGATGCGAGGCGGCATGGACCAGACCGGCACCTACGACGCCTGGTGGGCCGAGCGCAACCTGCGTGACCGGGCCGCCAACATCACCGTCCCGGTCCTGATGGCACAGGGCCTGGCAGACTGGAACGTCAAGCCCGACCACATCGCTCAGTGGTTCAACGACCTGCCCGGCGCCGCTGCCGGCGCCCCGAAAACCCTGATTGCCGGGCAGTGGGGCCACGCTTACCCCGCCGACGAGGATGGGGCCTACGGCGACTGGTGGCCCTACGCTACCGCGTTCTTCGACACGTTCCTCAAGGGCGTTGAGACCGGCATGTTCCAAACCGACGTGGCCTGGGTGCAGGACAACGACGACAACTGGCACCGCAGCGCGACCTGGCCCCTCCATGCCGGCGGCATCACCTTCGGCCTGCATCCTGAGGGCAAGCTCGCAGAAGGTCTGCACATGGAGCCAGCCACCGAGTCGTGGAACGCCTGTCCCCGCGCAGCACCCATGGGCACCGATCGAGGCACCCTGGGGTCAGTTTCCCGCTACTCCGGGGACGGCCGGGTGCCGCCTTTCCCCGCCACTTGCGAGGGCGAGGAGATCGTGTTCGAGACCGCGCCGTTTGAGCAGGATGTCCTGCTCTCAGGCGTGGGCCTGTTGAACATCACCGTTCGGGCCCTGGATGGTCAGCAACTCATCCACCTCGTGGCGGAACTGGCCGTCGTAGGCAGCGACGTGACGCGGGAGAACTACGGCTACCTGAACCCGATCTTCCGCAGTGGCCTCGATGACCCGCAACCCATCGGAACCGAGCCCCTGGCGGTCACGATCGACTTGTACCCGCAGGAGGATGTGGTCAAGAAGGGCGAGTCGCTTCGCTTGACGCTGAGGAGCCACGACGATGGCCGAACCATCGAGTCCTTCGATGAGGGGGCCATTGAACTGGACTTGGTCAACGCCAGTCTGTTTTTGCCCACGCGCCCGGCTGACCTCCAAGGCGTCCGGCTCGGCTAGCTGGCCAATTCCCCTGACCACGCCCGTGGCCTGGATCCAATGCCAGGCCACGGGCCTTGACCGGGGTGGCCAAGATCCGCCCGACCGCCGGGAGCTTGTGGGCCTGACGTAGCGCCAGGCTAGCTGCGGCGGTTGCGAATCTTCTCCAGCGCCGCTTCCCAGTGAGCCTTCTGGACGCGAGCGGCAGCAACGGCGTCCTCGTCGGCGGGGTCGCCGCCCGACTCAACGAAGTGGCGGATGGCCAACAGGCTCGCTTCGTGTGCCACGGCAGCCAAATCGGCGCCGCTCCAGCCCTCTGTCTGGTCCGCGTACGCCGCCGGCTCCAACTCGTCAGCTAGCGGCAGCCGCCCGCCGTGGATCGTCAGAATGGCGGCGCGAGCTTGCTCGTCGGGCAGGGGAATCTCCACCAGGCGGTCGAAGCGTCCCGGGCGCAGCAGGGCATCGTCCAGCAGATCGCGGCGATTGGTGGCGCCAATGACGACCACGCCCCGCAGCGACTCGAGGCCATCCAGTTCGGTCAGGAACTGGCCCACGACGCGTTCGGTCACGCCGCTGTCAAAGTGACCCCCGCGCCGAGGCGCGAGGGCGTCCACCTCGTCCATGAAGACGATGCACGGCGCGTTCTGGCGGGCCTTGCGGAATACTTCACGCACGCCCTTTTCGGACTCGCCGACCCACTTTGACAACAGTTCGGGGCCCTTGACGCTGATGAAGTTGACGCCGCTCTCGGTTGCCAGCGCCTTGGCCAGCAGTGTTTTTCCCGTTCCCGGTGGGCCGTGCAGCAGCACGCCGCGGGGCACCTGGGCCTGCATGTGTTCGTACAGGGAGCCGTACTTGAGTGGCCATTCGACTGCCTCGGCCAACTCCTGGCGCGGCGCCTCCAGGCCTCCCACGTCGCTCCAGTGCACGTTGGGGGTTTCGATGGCTACCTCGCGCATGGCGCTGGGCGTCAAGCCGGTGAAGGCTCGCTCCAGGTCCGTGCGGCTGACCTCGAGCTTGGCAAGGACCTCCGGTGGCACCTCTTCGCTGTCGAGGTCGATCTCTGGCAGGATGCGGCGCACCGCCTCCATGGCCGATTCTCGGGCGAGGCTGGCCAAGTCCGCGCCGACGTAGCCGTGGGTGCGATCAGCCAAGTTGTCCAAATCGACATCGTCCGCCAGTGGCATGCCCCGGGTGTGCACTTGCAGGATCTGCAGGCGACCGTCGCGGTCGGGTACGCCGATTTCGATTTCGCGGTCGAAGCGGCCCGGCCGGCGCAGGGCGGGGTCGATGGCGTCGGGGCGGTTGGTAGCAGCAATGACAACGACTCGGCCGCGTTCCTCCAATCCGTCCAGCGCGCTGAGCAACTGGGCGACCACGCGGCGTTCGGTTTCGCCGGGGGTATCGTCTCGCTTGGGCGCGATGGCGTCCACTTCGTCGATGAAGACGATGGCGGGGGCTTGGCTGCGGGCTTGCTCGAAGATCTCGCGCAGGTTCTCTTCGGATTGGCCGTGGAACTTGCTCATGATCTCGGGGCCGCCGACGTGGAAGAAGTTGCTCTGTGTCTCGTTGGCGACCGCCTTGGCCAGGAGTGTCTTGCCGGTGCCAGGGGGCCCGTGCAGCAGCACGCCTTTGGGGGCATCCACGCCGAGTTTTCGGAAGACTTCGGGGTGACGCAGGGGCAGTTCGATCATTTCGCGCACGCGGCGCACTTGGTCCTTGAGGCCGCCGATGTCTTCGTAGCTGACCTTGGGGAGTTGGCGTGCTGCCGCTGCGGGCTTTTCGCTTACTTGAATCGCCGTGGCGGGGGCCACCAGGACGGCTTCGGCGCGCGGTTCGTGATCGGCTACGACCAAGTCGACGGCGTGGCCCATGACTTCGAGGCGCAGGGTGTCGCCCCGTACGACGGGTCTTCCGACGACGTGTTCGCGAACCAATGCCTCCACGTTGAAGGGACCGACGGCTTCCGCTGCGGGAGCCACGGTGATGCTCTGGGCGGGAGCAACGCTGGCGCGCCGGATTTCAACCCGATCGTCCAGGCCGGTGCCGGCATTGTACCGGGTGGTTCCGTCGATTCGAATGGCGCCCGTGCCGGCGTCATCCGGATAACCAGGGTAGACGCTGGCGACGGTTCGACGGTTGCCCTGGATGGTGACCACATCGCCGGTCTTGAGGCCGAGGGCTGTGGCTGCTTCAGGGTCGAGGCGGGCGACGGCTCGGCCTACATCTTGTGGGCGGGCTTTCTCAACGCGTAGGCTGAGGGAATCTGGGGTCTGAACTTGCTTGACCATGGGTTTTCACCTCCGGCCCGTTGAAGAGCGTGGGGTGTTTTGGATCGCGGCGCGAAGAAATGGGGAAGAGGGCAGGAGGATTGTGGGAAAGGGGGGAGTTGGCCGAGCTTACGCTCGGGGTCTGACGCATCGGTTCCAGGGGCCGCCTAGCTGATCTTCAGCTTCTTGCCCTGGGGTTTGACTGGCTTGGCCAATGGGACGCTCAGTTCGAGGATGCCGTTGTTGTACCTGGCGTCGCCGCCGTCGGGGTTGAGTTCAACCGTGACGGGGATTTCTGCTCGGTACTTCCACGGGTCGCCGGCCGCTTCGATGCGGATGCGGTCGGGCAGGGTCTCGACTTCGATGTCCTTCTTGGCGATGCCCGGCAGTTCTGCCGTGACGCGCAGGACGTTGTTTTCTTCGTCAAGCACGGTCGTGCAGAACGGCTCGCGCCAGCCTTCCTCAAGGGCCTGGCTGGTTTGGGAGACGTTGCCAAAGGGCCGGAAGCGGGTTTCCCCGTTGGGCCCTACCTGGAGCGTGTAGCCCCAGACGAGGGGGGGTCGAACGTGGCCGCCGCTGGCTTCTCGCCAGAGTTGGTCCATGCGCCGCTCCATGTCGGCGAATTCGTCTTCGATGTCTCGCCACAAGCCGCCGAAGAGGCGACCGAATGGCCGGTCGGCGCGGTTGGTTAGGCTTCCCGATAGCATGTTGTCACCTCGTTGTTGTTGGCTGAGGCACTCGTGGTGCGCTCGCCGAGATGCTAATGTGTTAGATCTTCTACAAGTACCTTTTGCTTATTCGGCTGGTGGCTCCAGACCCACGCCCAAGCAAAGAAACGAGGCGCAGGCGAAACGGGGAAGAAAGGGTGGCCGCCCGCAGACGGAAGGCAAGCGGAGCGGCCGCCCAGGCCCTAGGCCAACAACTGGCGGGAGGGGGTCGAAGGACGCGGTCGGACAACGGGCCGTACCGACACCTCGATGGGGTGGACCAGCGGCTGCGCCGCACCGCACTCGTTGCAGTAGCAGGCACCAGGGTCGTCCACCGGAACCGCGTGCGTTCGCACGTCCATGCAGGACGTACAGTACGCGTCAACGATACGCAACACGTCCATGGTTACTCCCGATGCACGGGAGTTCAAGAGCATTACGACGGGGGAGCCGGCCAGGTCCGCCTACGTGGAGTTACGGTCCAAAATGCTCCCCTTTCCGGGGCCCGAACGGGAACCAGCGCTTCCTTGTGGGTGCTGCGGGCCAAACCCGCGGCCGCAAAGGCGTGGTCGGCATGCTGGCCATACGCTCCACTGATCCTCGATGAGATCGCTGCAGTTTGCGGCGCCGATGCGCCAACCCGCCACGACCATTCAGGTACGCAGGGCGTCCAGGTAGGTCGACGGAATGGGGCGTCGGGACGAGAACTCCTCGTCCACGGCGTGCCAGTGGGCAATCCGCGGCGTTCCACTGGTCCAGCACAGGCAAACTTCTTCGTTGCCCATCTGGGCATGGAAGTCAATCACGCCAAAGCCAAGGTCCTGAACATCGCAACCCACGGCTGCAAAGCGACCCTGAATCACGTCCAGCCGGGCGCGCGCGTCATCATAGATGGTGCGGTAGTGCATGTATTCGTGGTGTGCGCCACAAGACTCGTCAAGTAGCTGGTGCCCCCAGATGATCTTCAAGTCGTCGAGGTTGCTGCGGGCCGTCTGCATTTCGTGCAGGACTACGCGTCCCTGGCGCACCAGGGCCTCGACTTGGAAGAGGGCGGCGTTCGCTTCAGACAATGTCCAGATTCGCTCATTTTCCTTGGTTTCAGACACGATGCTGCACCTCAATGCACAACGCTCCACACTATCCAGCTAGCCGATGTATAGTCCTTGCGGTCTAATTGGTAGACGTTTCGATAGGAGCGGCCCAAAACGCAAGCTCCGCAACGGTCCTTTGCACGCCGAAAACCACCACAATCGGCCCGAGCGAGGGCCTGTGCTCAAGCGTAGACCGCCAACTGCCAGCGCGAGGGCCAACCGTGTCCCGCGGCCGTCCCTGGCAGTACCCTGCGCTTCCAGAGCCTCGTATCTCTTGATCCCAACCTTGTCTCATGGGCTGGCGCCGACACGTGCCCCGGCCCGGCAAACAGACGATGGTGTCTTGGCACCGCATCCCCAACAGGTGCGCAGGTGCTTTGCGCGGCAAACCAGGCATGCGGCTGCCTTCGCTTCCTCGGGCCCTCTCCGCGAAACACAGGACGCGGCCCGCTCCGGGGCGACTTCGAAGGCCGCCTGCGCTCCACCTGGCCACCCTTGACAACACTCGATCCATTGGACAAGTGGGCCTGCGAGCAAGTCATGTGCCTGGGCGGCGATGCGGACCACGGCAGGCCACCTTTCGTATGCACCCCCGGTAACCTTGTAGGGGACTTCCCCAAGTTGCTATCCTGGGGAAATCGACGACGCATACGCGGCGCTATGCGGCTGGGGTGGTTTAGCCTGTGGCAGCTTGCCCGGCCGCTTGTGTTCTGCGAGATGCCTCGAAGCATTTCCTACTTGTGCCCTTATCCTCATTTGCGACCCTTTCTCCTGCCTTGGCCCAGCACATGGGACTTGGATCCGCGCGCACGTGTTGATCAGACGCTGGCACCCAGGCACCCCGACCTGCGATACCCGCCGGCTGCTGGGCGGCCTACGCGGCAGCGATGCGAAGCTTGACCAATGTCGGATCGGTTTCAACGAGCGTCACGACCGGAGCGCCAGGTGCGCTCGTCACGTTCGCGCCGCGAACCTGCACCGTGTAGCCGTCCGGGTAGTGAAGGGCCGGAACCACGATCTCGGTTGGCCCCGCCGCCGCACGCGGGCGGTACCAATACTCGAACACGCCCGTGTCCGGTTCAAAGGTCATCTTCTCGGGAATCCCGGCGGTGGCGCGGGGGTACGTGCGCGCTAGCAGCTTGAGCTTGTCCACGCGTGCCGAGTCAAGCCGCTCGTCGTCGTCGAACAACCCCTGGGCGCCCGACTCCTGGCTTTCCGTGGTAGGGTCGCGCCAGTTCTTGTAATGCCAGTACTGCCAGCTGACCAGGTACTCATCTGCCAGCGCCGTCACGTTGGCGATGTCGGGCAGGTCCTCGCTGGCGCCAAACTCGCTCATGAGTGTTGCCGCCCCCAATGTCGCCACGCGCTCCTCCGCGTTCTCAAAAACGAGGCGCTCCTGGATCGGGCAATCGTCGCCACCATTGTACCCTTGGGCATGGACCAGGCCGCCGCTAAGGCAATAGTTGTGCCAGGAGAAGCCCAGGTTGTCATCGGCGAGGCCGCCGAGGCCAAAGAGGCCCTGGTGGTCTTGGGCGCCGAAGTCGAACATCAGCGTCGGCTCGATCCACACGATGTTGTCGGGGTCCACGGCGCGGATGGCGCTGATCATCTTCTCGTGGTACGGTTGCAGGTACTGGGTGTCAAACAGGGGGCACCCGGCCGGGCTGGCGCATGTGGGCCAATGCTGCCCAGGCCATGGTTCGTTCATCAAGTCGTAGCCCATCAGGTATGGCTGATCCTTCCACTTGGCGGCCACCGCTTGCCACGCCTGGGCGTAGTAATCCTGCACCCCCTGCTCGTTTTCGAAGAACGCCTGGAAGGCACGGCTGGTCGGCGCCTGGAAGTAGTTGCCTGGAAAGCCGGCGTCGCCGATCATGGGGAGGCCCAAGTCGTAGACCGCCCAGTCGGGGAAACCCTCGCCGCCAAAGCGTTCGTTGTACATGTCCTGGTGGAAGTCGATGTGAACCCAGATGCCCCGCTCGGCCAGCATCTGCACCACGCGGTCGCTAGCTTCCAGGTAGCCATGGTCGATGACGCCGGGCTCCGGCATCACGCCGACAAACAGCACGCCGAGGCGAACCGTGTTGAAACCGTGCTCCACGAGCCAGTCGGCATCCGCCTCCGTGAAACCCTCCGCCGTCGCCGGCGGGTAGTACGGATCCAGCTTCCACACCGCGTTCACCCCGTGCAGCAGGACCACCCGCCCCAGCTCATCTACCATCCAGCGCCCATCCCGGCGCAACTGAGGAAGATCCTCTGCCGAAGGGGAGGCCGCCGGCGCCAGAGCCACTGCCACGAGGATCATGCACATTCCCACACCAACCAAGCCAGCAAACCGAACCATAAACGCAGCCGGCGGCCGCATCGCGACAACACGCTTGGATGTTACCCCGACGTGCCAGCGAGTCTACGTAACATTGAAGCCGCCCCACGGCTGGCCGAAGCCATGCGACGTGTTGCGGTCGTAGCCGTACTGATGAGCATGGCCCTGGCCGGGTGCCTGGAGGAACCAACGAACGTTCAGAGCGCCGAAGTCCAGGCGTGGTATGGCCTCGTGGCGCATGGCACCCTCCAGGCCGCCTCCCCGTACGGCGAGGGCGCCATCACGGTCCA